>NZ_JBBNLP010000005.1:0-170961 GCF_040092425.1 Collinsella sp. CLA-ER-H3 | reverse complement strand
TCGAGGCCTACCTCGTGTACTATCGTGAGGAGCGGATCAAGAAGTCCCTCGGGTGGCTGAGCCCGATGGAGTACCGCAGGAAGCTTGGATACGCCTAGGCGCGGTCCAAGAAATCGTCCGCACCCCCATTTGTAAGAATTTTACCGTGAATTTGAATGTTGCAATCCAAGTAGTGCTGGTTTGTGTGGTGACTATTGATGCCGATTTTAGCTTTGCTTGTTCAATTTCGGTCTTCCACTCCCTCTGGTTCATCGCATGCGCAACAATTCCGTTCTGAATCCCCGAAATACTCGGCGGGAAGGACTGGTTGTCGGCAGTAATGGAAAAGCTCTCTTCCCTGGCGTCAAGGTGCTGCTGAATTCGGTCGGCATACTTCTCGGCCCATTCATCGGCCTTGCCATTCCGCACAAAGTAATTATTTGACAGGTCGGTCGAGCGGTAGGCGTAGCCGGCCTTTTGATAGTTTGCCGTGTGGTCGGAGTGGGCGATTGCCATGAGCTCGTCGGTCAGGCCAAAGTACAGATGGCGCTGGTCCAGGTCTCCGTACCAGTTGTCGCTGGTGTCGTCCCAGGTTAGGTCCATCTGGCACCATTTGCCGTCGATCTTTACGGCGTTCCAGGTGTGGCCGTTGCCTGTGATGCGGCCGTTGGCGATGCCCGCGGCGTCAAAGAGCTTGGAGTAGATGCGCTGATAGCTCTCGCAGGTGCCCTGGTGGCGCGTGAGGCCGCTTTCGGCCGAGCACCAGTTGAGGCTGTGGTCGTACTCCAGCTGGTCGAGCGTCCAGTCGTGGAGCCACAGCGCCATATCGTATTCCGAGCCGTTTGTCTCTTGCCTGCACTGGGCCACAGCGCTGTTGACGATCTGCGTGACGCTTGGGCGGGCGGCGTCGTTTACGGTCACCTCCGCCGTGGTGCGCAGGTAGTAGACCCCCTTGTCGTTTTGGGGGTCGTTTCTGTCGTTGTCCATAAAGTAGAAGTAGATGCGGTACGTGCCCGATGCCGTGAAGTCAAAGGTAAAGTCGTGGCCCGTGGTGCCCAGACTGTAGTAGCTGGCCCATGCCGGGCGCGACGGGTCGCAGACGCTCTCATGGCTACCGTCGTCCCAATAGGTGGGCACGTCCATGCGCGCCTTGGCCTGGGACGAGCCGTTGGTCTGGGTTACGTGGAAGGTCGTCGTGGTGTCCGCGGGGGCGTAGTTCCACGAAACGGTGAAGGTGACGCCGTTTTGGGTTGCCGTGGCGGAGTGGACGTAGGTGGTTTGTGACGCGGCGGAGATTGCGGCGGGCGTGGGGGTGGCTTGGGCGCGGAGGGATGGGGCGGTGGTGCCGGCTGCGGCGGGGGTGCCGTCAGCGCTTTCCGTGTTGACAGCGCTGGTGCTGGTGAATGTTGCAGTGCCGTCCTCTACGGTATCTGCTGTCGCATTTGTGTTGGTGCCGTCTTCCGCCTTGCCTGTGTCGTTGCTCGTGGCGTCGGCTTGCTCCTGCTGCTCTGCGGTTGCCCGAGGCTGCACGGCTTCTGCGATGGCTGACATAGGCAACCTCGCGCTGACCATGGACGTGCACGCGATCGCGCAGAGCAGGTAGTAAAGGGGTCGTTTCATAGCGGAGCCTCTCGGTGAGCGGCCAATAGGGTCCGAAGGCAGCTCCAGGCCAGCACTCCGCACATATTTTGTTGGGTTTATTTTACGGGAACCCCAGTCAGCACCAGCGAACTTTCTGGGAAATGTTGGGGAGGGGGGTGCTATGGGAGACGGCTTTGTGGGCGGAAACAGCATTAATAAAAAGCGCGTCCCATTTAGCATCTGCTCGAAGCGGTCGTACCGCGCGATGCCGGTCCAGCCGTCGGCGCACCTGAACCCATCGATCAATCACCCGGTAATCATGATGGTGTTGTCAACGTTGTCACCCCTTTCACAGCATGGACATGCAATAGATCGGCATGAGCCAGTTGGCCTAGATGTCTATCCCATGCGATAAAGACGCTTCCAATAGATCGCTCTGCTCGTTGGGTAGATTATGGTGGCGGCCGGCCGCGTTTATATAGAGTCGCCCGTCCATCGGGTTTTCGATGCGCGCCTCTTTGGGTGCGAACTTCAGAAGGTAGGGGATGTCGTCGTTAGGCATAGTGTGTTCTCATTTGGGCGATGACGGCTCGGACCGCTTCGTGTGCCCGGGATGCTTGCTGTCGAAGCGGGGGCTCACGGAGCCTTCGTGTTGGATTGGCGTGGCGTTCGTGGCTGTCTTGTCCGTGTCTCTGGAATGTACGTTTGGCTTGCCGATGTCCCGCAATTGCTCTAGGTTTTTGTGCGATCTGCCTTCGCTTTAATGTCGCTGTTTTGCACCAATCAAAAACAGCATGATGCTTGCCTGAATCTCAATTAGTTCGGGGTCGGGTTCCATACTGCCGAGGTCCATTAAGTTATAAAGATGCGCCCCGTAGCCAACAACGGTTAAGGTGCTGGGGTTAATACCGCCAGCATCCAAGATTACTTGCGAAGAGCCGAGGATGCTCATGCGATACAGGTCAAATATCTCAGCTGCGATTGCTACATTTTCTGTGCCGGAAACTGATTCGTATGCGCTTTTCTTCAACGGATTTATCGGAGGGTTCAGCGTTCTTGCGAATTGCATAGCAGCAATATTGTTCAAGATGGCAATCTGTCGGTAGGTAAGCTGTTCGGCGAGTTTGATGAGGTGGTTTGCAGTCGGCCTGCTGATCTCTGGATGAAAGAGAATATTTGCATACAGTCTTGCAAGGTAAACTGTCTTTTTCTCCTCGTGCTCTCTTTGTGCGGCCAACAATGTGCCCTCAAGGAGCTCCTCGCTTGCCGGTCGGCTGTTACTGTCTTTAACGAAGAAATTATCGTTTCGGGGGGTCTTTCCCTGGGCGATCTTTTCCTCAATGAGCTCCTTCGCCTTGGCGTATACGGTTCCAACCCTTTGCTCTTCCAATGGCGCGAGGGTACGTTTCTTTATCTCGCTTCCCATGTTTTGAAACATGTGCTCTATGGCTGTTGCCGCGACGCTTCCCGCAGCCGCTCCTTCTGGACCACCAATTGCTGCGCCTATGAGTCCTCCGGCAACTGCGCCTGCGGCGCTGCCGGCATATTCGCCAACGTTGTCAATGAGGGTCTTTTTAATTTCATCTTGTTTCATGGTTTCTTCTCTCTGAAGGGGTGAGGTCACATTTAGGATTTGGGCTATTGTCTAATTGGGGTTCGCAAGGTTTCAAGGATGATGGATGCATGCGTTCTTGGGTATCGATTATCTCGGAAGTGATGACATGTCTGACGTTAAGAAGCAACACTATGTTCCGCAGTTTTATCTTAGGTCGTTTACCGATGATGATGGTTTTCTTTATGCTGTGAGGCGCGGTACGAATGGGGTTGGATCTGTCTTTAAAACCAGGACCGACGGTGTCTGCGCCGAGAGGTACCTGTACGAGGTCAGGAGACGGGTTCCAAAAGCTGAAGACGCATTTGTTAAAAAAGGTGCAGCAGAACACACGCTCGGTAAGAACGAAAAAATATTAGCGTCGAAGTACGAGTCACTGCTTGGTTGCTTGGATGTCCGAAAGTTTCCGAACCGAGATGTTACGTGTGAGATTCTGGATCATTTGATTTGCTTAATTTCGATGCTGATTGTGAGAAACCCCGTCTATCTAAATGCTGAGAGGGGCAGTGCGGATGACTTTGCCAATCAATTAAAGGCGTCCGGCTTCCTCACTGAGGAGGATCGGACTGCGCTCAAAGCGGAAGGATTTGAGGGCGAATTCAATTCGCTTGTTGAGTTCGTTTTGCAAGGTATTGTTCTTTTTAACTTAACCGATGACACGCCGCTGCTTTCGCTTGTTTCTTTGATGCGTGGGATGGATTGCTGTTTTTGCGTGGCACCTGATGGGTCAGAATTTATAACCTCTTCGTATCCCGTTTTTGCCGAGTGGGCGGATCTGAAAGATGCCGATCCCTATAGCATTTACTTTCCGTTAAGCCCTCGCTATGGCGCGGTTTTTAAGCGTAAATCAGATAGCGAACGCTTGGTAAGAATCTCCTCGATCAATAGCTCCATGGTGGATACGCTCAACGATGCGCTCGTTAATGGTAACGATGCGTGGGACTGTCTCATTTCAAGAGACCGCGAGCGTTTGGAGGCAATTACGGTGCTATGAGGTAGTGGCCCATTGTTGACCAGATAACTTCCATTAGCGTTCCGATATGTTATTGATTACCTAATAACGCAGCTGGTCTTTAACCTAACGGGGCATTTGCCTTACAAATTTTTACTGCCAGTTGTTTGATATTCTGTTCTTTAATAAAGAATGACCGTTGGGGGCGTTATGCACGATAAGCCATGGCTTACTCCTGAACAACAGATTGAGCATTTGGAACGTAAAGGCGTAGCGTTCAAATTGATGAACAGACAAGAAGCTCTAAGTTATTTAAAACATAACAATAATTATTTTAGGCTCCGCTCGTATCGGTGCGGTTTTGATAAGGTTGTTGGTGGAGTAAATGATGGCAAGTATATTGGTCTCGATTTTGCCATGCTCCAGGATCTGTCTGTTATCGACTATGAATTGCGGCAAGTCTTACTGCCCATGACAATCGATATTGAGCACTTTGCAAAAGTCGAGCTGTTTGAGAGGCTTGGGCGCGACTCAGTTGATCCTTATGAGATTGTGGAGTACTACCTCAGAAGCAAGAAGGGTTCGCAAAATGATTGCATGTCTGGCGGAAGCGTGACACGTGAGATTGATTCAAGGTTAAACAGCTGCTATATCAATGGTCTTATTTCAGCCTATAGGGAAACTGGCTATCCGGTCTGGGTTTTTACAGAATTAATTACCTTCGGAACCTTTATCGATTTTTGGTTCGCGGTTTCTCACTATCTTCATGATGTGGAATTTAGAACACGCGCCTATGAACTGCAGGCTGTGAAGGGCCTTAGGAATGCCTGCGCGCACAACAACTGCATTATTAATGATCTGAAGTCGGGCAAGCCCAGGTATAACGTTTCGTATGACGTAAGAAATGCTGTGACGGGACTTAAGCTCCAAGATGTGAATGTTAAGGCTAAGCTATCAAACGAACGTCTACAGCATATTGCGACTACGTTGTACCTTCACAGCACTATGGCTTCAACCGGGGTAAGGGCTAATAAAGGAAAACAGCTGCGCAGGCTAGTTGAAAGAATGTACCGCAATGAGAGCTACTATCTTCGTAATGATCAGATAAGAACCGGTTTCGCATTTATCAGCGGCTTGATTAATGGCTGGTTTGTGAATTAGAAAAAAGTTCTTTTATGGGGACGTGTACATAACTATACTATACGCTCACAATACAAAGAAGGCTGGTTGTCTTCTTATCGGGGACGCATCCTCTGGGTGTGTCCCCGTTTTTCTTTTCATTGAGTAAGACGGACTGTCTGAATGAGACGGGGAACTCCTCATGAGTTCGGTGCTTATCGTTGCGACCCGATTATTCAATATCCACGTTGGTAGGCTTTTTTGGACATGATTGCTATTACGCGTGGGCACTAGGGCCAGTGTGGGCCCCTGTAAAACCCGATGACTATTATTTCTTAAGTTCTCTTATCCTTAATATGTTGTTTCATCGCGTTGACGTTGATTGAAGGTTGTTGCATATGGTCTTTCAAGGATTTCCTGTTTCCGATCCTCCGGAAAACTGGAAGGAGATGGAGAAGTCCGTTGCGCAGATTCTGTCAGCTTCTGGAATGGATGCTGAGATTCAGAAAACTATTAACTTGGCGCGAGGAGCTGTAACCGTTGACGTTTATGCTCAGCCCAAAAAGAGCCTGTATGGGCCAATTATATGCGAATGTAAATATTGGAACACAGCTGTTCCTCAGGAAAAGGTGTTTGCATTTAGTCGGGTAGTTGGTGATAGTGGCGCTTCTCTTGGGTTGTTGATTTCGCGATTTGGATTTCAAGAGGGAGCTATTAATGCTGCGCGATATAGCAATATTAAATTGCTTTCATGGCCTGAGTTCATTGAGTATATAAAGCCCTTTTGGCTCTGTGAGACAACAAGGCGTTGTTTGGGCTTTGGGCAGATTTTGCTGAGATATTCGGATCCCCTGGATGTTCCGACTCATCTTATTGGCGATCAAGGGCGTGCGGAATATAAAAAGCTCCTTTCGAAATATCGCGGGCTTGTTCAATTGCTGTCTTTGCTGAATATCGAGGTTATTTCTCAGGTAGAGTATCCTGCAATGTTGCGAGATGGTGACATTGTGTGCGCTGCTGATGCTTTTGTAAGCAACTATGCGGACGTGCTTGCGGCAAGGACTGCGGATCAATTGTTCACTTTCCTTGTCGATACTTGCGATCAGGCAATTAATGAATTTGATAATGTTTTTAACGGATTCGATTTGGATGATACTCCCTATGAAGAAGTTGCTAAATATGCGGACGATTTGATCGAAGCGCTTTTCCCAGAAGAACATTCTTCATCCAGAGAATATGGCGAAAACGAAGTCTCGCGTATTAAATTTGAACATCAAAATGCAACGACGGATTTAATTAGATGGATAAGGAAGACGGTAAGGACAACGTGACGCGTAATTTCATTCGCAAATTAACAACCGCATAGCGGAGCACGGCCCGCGCCCCGCTATATAATTTCTAGCCGCTAAACAATTAATTAATAGCGCAGGGGGCGCGGGCCGTGTCCGCGATCGCCGCATCAGTCGACGAGGAGGCGTCCGAACTCGTCGGGGCAGAGTCTGGATTCAACATGGCTAAGGAGGGGCTTTATTGATCTTCAGTAGAGTCCAATGGGTGGTTGCAATGCTCATCGGACAAATGGATAACCGTGAATATGCGTCAATAATATTGATAGGTCTTTTTGCGATTTACCTTCTGGCTAAGGGTAAGTTGTTAAGTGTTGTTAAATCGTTTGCCGATGTTGCCAAACTTGTGCTAAATCCTAAAATTCTGATTCCTGCGCTTATGCTTGTAGCGTACTCCTTGCTTTTGATATATGGTGCGCTTGTTTGCGGGTTTTGGAATACAAGCATCTTGCTCGACACGATTCTTGAGGTTGTATTTGTCGGGTTTCCCTCCATGCTAATTGCGTCCAAGGCCACATCGGTTACTTCTATTAAAAATGAATTGATTGTTCCCGAGGTCGGTTATGGCGCGCTAACGTCTTTCTATATCAACTTGGTTTGTTTCCCGATTCTGGTTGAGGTTGTTCTTCAACTAGTCATTTTGTTTTTGGGTATTGGTTATGCTCTATTTTCATCCAAGCGTGATCTATCCAATCTACGCCTATTTGAAAACGCGAGAGCTGTTTTGGGCATCATAATTTTTGTTGCAGCAACGCTTCTGCTCTCAAATACTTGGTTTTCTATGGACTGGGGCGTTGAATTAAGTTCGCTATTTCTTTCAATTTGGTACCCGGTATTTATCATGCCTTATGTTCTTGCCCTTGCTTATTATGCCTCGCTTGAATCGATGGCCATGCGGATTAAAGTTTCGGAAGAGAACCTGCCTACAAAGGAGTTTATTAAGATTGCAATGGCGTTGCTTCCAAACTTTCGATATATCAGGCATTTCAACGGATGGAATGCCCATGAGTATCTAGAGTGTTTAAACCCGTCTGAAAAAGCTTGCTACTTGGGTACTTTTAAGCGCGAGATCGACACGGCCGCCGCTAACGCCAACGCTAAGGTTAAACGGTTTGAATCGGGTAAGGGGAGTAGCGGGTTTGATGAAGATGGGATATGGCTTGACTGGACACATCTGGAAGAGATGAAGTCCTTTCTTTGGACAATTGCAAGCTTGGAGAATCGGAGTTGGATGGAATCCGGTGCTTATTCGTCTTTGGATGAGGCGTTTAACTGCTTCTTGCCTAAAGGCTGCAATGGATCGTTGTTGCTTTCTCGCGGAGAGGATACATACGTCTGTTGGGTAATCAATTCATCAGGTTTTGTGTTTGCTGCCGGTTCTAGAGATGGTGCTTTTCCTTTTATGAAATACGAGGGCGATCGCTGCCCAATTACTGACGGGTCGGATATGCTCTCTGAGTTTGTTGATGACAGCGGGGATGCTGATACGCGACTTAAAAACTGGCACTTCAGCTTTTATGTTGATAAATCTTACTTGTGATTACGCTTGAGACTGGATGATTTAACGATGCTTCTCTCTGCGGACCTCGGTGCTCTTTTGTTGCGGCGTCTGATTGACCTGCACCTATTTCGGTGCCTATTTGTTGCTATCGGCCGACCTCGCAGCGCTGGCGTATGTCGGTCTCGCTCAGATTGGTGATATCGGATTGACGGACCCCGAGTTTTCCCTTAAAGTAATCGTTGTGATGAGGCCTTGCGACGGTACGTCCGGCTTGGTCCGTGGGAACCGCCGAAAGGCGGTTTTCGCGTTTAAGGGGTCCAAATGGATAAACCATTTAAATCTATTGATGAGCAGATTGCTATTCTTGAAAGCCGTGGACTCGAATGCGATAACAATACTCGTTTAGTTTTGGAGCGCGAGGGATACTATCCGGTTATTAACGGTTACAAGGATTTATTTCTCGACCAGCGCGGAGATTCTTGCCACGAGCTATTCGTAAAAGGTACGAAGTTTTCTGATATATATCGTTTATTCGAATTTGACCGTTCATTGCGTCTGCTCATGTTTGAGTACTTTAACAAGGCGGAAGCGATTCTTAAAACCGTCTGTTCTTATCGTTTCGCAATGGCCCATAAAGATAGCCCGGAAGCATACCTGGATAGAAGATCTTACCGTGTCGATGCTGGTTATCGAAAAAAGATCGACACGCTCATTGATGATTTCGAGAAGGTGCTATGTAGGTCTCAAAAATGGAAAAGCGATTATAAAAGGGACTATATTCGGCATTATGAGAATAATCACGATAATACGCCGGTATGGATTCTTATGAATTATTTGATGCTTGGTCAGGCATTCAAGTTCTACGAGTTTCAGCCAGAAAGCATGAGAAATTCCATTGCCAAGTCGTTTTCCGATCTCTATTCCGAGACGCATGAAGTCGATAAGCGCATCAGCCCCCGAAGGCTAAGGCTCGCATACGATCACATCAAAGATTTTCGAAACATCTGCGCGCATGACGAGCGTCTGTTCTGCGCGAGGGTGTCTCCGTCTCGCGATGTCAATCTAGTAGGGGTTTTAAGCGATCTTGAGCTAGTGCTGACTGAGGATGACTATAAGATGTTACGCCGAAACATACTGCTTGATGCACTTAAGTTGAGTGACGAGCTCAGCAACGATGCCAGCGCAAAAGTGCTTTTCGCTATGGGCGTTAACGATTTGCCGAGCGTGTTTCCTAAGGAAATATTGGGGTCGTAATCGACGCGAGCGATGAATTTACGGTAGCGCTCGATCACGTCGTCCGGGAAGAAGCTGCCGGAACGGAGCTTCGGGATGCGCAGCGTCAGCGTGCCGAAGCAGGTGGCGAGCGGCCTCTCGCGGTAGCCGTTTCGGCTGTTCGCCCTGCCTCCGCACAGCTGGTCAGCCTCGGCGTCCATCACTGCGTTCGCGACCTGTTCTGGCGCCTTGTCGAGTAGGTCGTGAACGCCGATGTGGAAGTAGAGGCCGACAGGCTGTGCGGCGAGGTCGCCAACAATGTTGCGCTGAGTCCCGAGACTGTTGCAATGAAAATGAGAATTAAGAGTCTGAAACAAACGCCGGTTCACATGTCCATGAGCTTCATGTTTATTGGGCATACAATCATAATTACTTAATAATGGGATTATTAGAATAAACGTTGTTGATTGACGTGGAGGGCTTGGCAAGTTGGACGTAATGGCTGTTATAGACGATAATTTTAACATTGAAGATGAGGATGATTTTTTCTCCTCTATTTCGGACTATCGTGATTTATCCCTTTCTTCTTCTGACTGGACAGTTGAAACTTTATTTGGTCAAATGAAAAAGGGAAATATTGATGTCTCACCAGAGTTTCAGCGAAGGCAAGTTTGGGACGCGAAAAAACAAACCGCTTTTATTGAGTCTTTAATTCTTGGTATTCCAGTTCCTCAAATTGTGATTGCTCAGAACAAACAAGAGCGGGGTAAATATATTGTCCTTGATGGCAAACAGCGCCTTTTGAGCATAATGCGTTTTTATGATGGCGATCTCCGTTTGGGAAAGCCTGAGCTACTTGAGGAATTAAAGGGGCTCACTCGCGGTGAGATGGATGACGTTTACCGTGATGCCATCGATAACGCTACGATTAGAGCCGTTAGGATATCCGGATGGAATAACGAGTCGGTTCTATACACTATATTCCATCGATTGAACAGCGGAAGCGTTTCTCTGAATACGCAAGAGTTGCGATTTGCATTAATGCCTGGTCCATTCACTAGGTTTGCTTCGTCTTTTACAGACTTTGACTTTGAATTTGCCCGTCTGTTTAGCGAATCAGCCGATGGCCCTGATTTCCGAATGCGCGACATTGAATTACTTACGCGTTATTGTGGGATAGTGCATAGGCCCGATTTGTACATGGGCAACCTCAAGGAGTTTCTCGATCAAACCACGGCATGGCTAAATGACTTAGACTCTGAGCTCACTTACCAATCGTATGCTGGTGATGCGGTTAAAGCTATATCCCTCTATAGGGATGTTTACGGCTTGATTGAAGCGAGCTACGGTGAAAAGATGGCTCCCTTTACACTTTTGCAAGGTGGAAAGAAGCCGCGTTTTAACCGTGCGGTTTTCGACGCTCTCTGTTTTGTAGCGCAGGACGTAAATATACGAGCGGCAATTGCCTCTAACAAGAAGAATGTGGCGGCTGAGCTTGGGCGAGTACTTTCCTCTCCCGGGTTTATAGAGGCATGCTCTGTTTCCACTAAAACCAAGAGGTCTCTGATCGCAAGGATTGAGATCTGGAGCGATGCGCTATCTGCGCTTTTGGAAATACCGGTTAAGAAATTGGCTCTTGATAAGGATGGGAAAGTAATCGTTGACCGCTAGATTTGATCGTCTGCATTCAAGGACCATTTCTCTTAGAGATCGATATCTGCCCGAGAAGCCAAATAAAATCGGTGACTATAGCGAGGAACAGCAGGATGATGCGCGTGCTTGCATTTTGCTTGTTCATGCTGAAGTTGAGTCTTATCTAGAGGGACTGGCAGAGGAGCTTTGCGCCCATGTCCGGGAGCTCATTGCTAAAGAGCACTACGATTCATTCACAAGTTCTTTCTTGTTTTTTTATGGGGCCAAGGCTAATGAGCTTAAAGGAGCTGGGTCTTTAGAAGACGTTGCAAAGGGGGCCGTTTCCCTGCACTTAAAGGTGCTACATGGCAACAACGGAATCAAAGGCAAAGATATTTCTAAAATGTTCGACCCTTTTTTTGTTGGCGGTATCGATTTGGATTTGCTGTTGGAGCAGGCTCTTGATTCATTTGGGACATTACGCGGAAAATGTGCCCATTCTTCTTTTATCGGCATTAGCGAGGAGATAAATTGTTATGAAATTCGCGAGCAGGTGATTTCCTTGCTAGGGCTTTTGGATCAATTTGATTCCCAGTTTAATGATTTCGCGCGGTAGCGATACGTTTTTACGGATCGGCAGTTCGAAGGCGATTGACATTGGTGCCTTCATGGCTCTTTCCCAATTTGATATAACCGTCCTCGTGCCCGCGCTGGCATATTCCTCTGCCTTCTTGATCAGCTCGTTCATCTCTTCCAGTTTATATATGTCGAAGCGCCTCCTTATGCCTGTTCATGCCCCACTATGCCCCATATGTACTCCATCGTCGTTTTCAGTGTGGGTGACTGAGTTGCCGCCTGGGAGGGTTTCGATGGCTCTTGTCCTTATCCCGGCGATCGCGTCGGAAGCGTTGGTGTAAGGGTGACGCCCTGGAACACGTTTAGCGACGAACATCCTTCGTCCTAGAATTTGAAATCACCACAACAACTGGTTCTGGGAAAGGGTGAAGACTCCATGAAAACTTAATCAGGCCTGACGCCGGACATGATCGCCATGCCCCGGTTCGACGTCAACGCCATCAACATGCTGGGATGCTTTGATATCGCGCCGAGCTGGTCGCAAACGCCTCGATGGACGCCGATGCCGACCGGCATTGCGGCGGCGCGGCGAACAGCCGAAACGTCTGCCGGGAACGCAGCCTGATTGCGCGTTTGCGATGCGACGCGACAGAATTGGCGTTGCTTCATATATGAATAAGGACAGTCCATTGGCACGCTTTTGTGGCCGGAGAACATATTGGTCCGTCTTTCCATGTTCTACTGGTTGCTATGCTGCGGCGGATATGAGCATGTTCAATTTCAGCTCCGCACCTAAGGATTCATGATGAAAACTCTCAATGGCCTCATGAAGCATCTTAGGGATAAAGAAATAGAGATACACGGCCCTATCCATAAAAGATAGATGAAGAATTACGGCTATTACCATGGCTACAAGGGGCACCGTTTTGTGGGCAACTCTTCCAACTGCTTGGATTTAACGAGCTTCGATGAAGCAATTGCCTTAAATGAGTTTGATATGGCGGTCAAGGCGCTCTTATATCCAAGCGTAATGTTTATTGAAACTGCGCTAAAGAACTATACGCTAGAAGCCGTGCTTGAAGATTCTCACTCGTTCGTGCTGGAGGATATTTTCTCTCAAACGCTCGTGGCGTACCGTGATTACCCTAGAAAAAGTAAAGACTATAGCGCTGCTATGAAAAAGCGCCTGGGTCTGCGCGCGGAAATCAATAGATTGATTCAGTACAATTATTCCAAGAACCCTGTTGTTAGACATTTTTATGACAGCGATAAACCCTTGCCTATTTGGGCGCTATTCGAGGTCATGACTCTAGGAAACTTCGATGTTTTCTATTCGTGCTTAAAGGGCTCGGTTAGACAGAGCATATCCGATGACCTAAAGCTTCCGAACAATTACGACGGCCCCGGGCTTCTCGAACGTACTATCTTTGTGCTCAAGGATCTCCGTAACGCGATTGCTCATAACAGTGCCGTTTATGACGTTAGGTTTAAGAGGGCAAAAGTGGGAAATCAGCTTTGCCAGATGCTGTCATCCGAGGTTGGCGTTCCTTCGATAGACTTTTCAACTATTACTGACTATGTCGTCCTAATTGTCTATCTGCTCAGAAAGATGATGGTTTCCAAAACTGTGTGCTATCAGTTAATTCGGAACTACTCTAGCGTGCTGGAAGACTTGCACGGCTCTCCGTCTTCCTCAGATTGTCACAAAATAGTAAAGACTGGGGCCAGGAGCAAGATGGATGCACTTCGTGGCCATATTGCTGCAACTTAAAAATCGGCGCCTAAAGATGAAGATAGTTTTCACTTGTGGCAGGGCCCGTAGACAAACATAGGATATCGACTAAAATATAGTCAATTGCGGTGGAAGCCTTCGGGCGACACCTGAAGAGGGTTGATGCGTCGGCCCTCTTTTTTTGACGATTTTTACAGCATGCTTGATATGGCTGCACGGGGCCGTGCGGGAGCATTCGTGCAGGGAACGTCGCCTCCAGAATTGATCTTGCGATTCAACTGCCGCTCGACGTGGTCATATCGCAAGATACCGATCTGGCGTCGGTGCTCCTGTACCCATCGTTTTTTCGCGCGGTAATCACGACGCTATTGTTTGCGATCTTGCCCTCTTGCTCCGTGAACATGCAGTAGATCGGCAAGATCTATTGTCCATCGTCGCGACGGAAGAATCCGCGCAAGGGATTCCCATGGCCACGACCCCTTCCCACCGAGGGGATGAGGATTCGGCTCCATAGCGATAACGGCCCGTAATGGTGTGCCCACTGTCGCTAAATGATTTCTTCATTGTGGTGAAGGTTGCAATCGATACTGTCGATTCGATATTCGCATTGGAACGCATATTTGGCCGTTTTGAAAACGAGGTTGTCCGGTATGGCGCTTCACTTCATTGAGGTGTATAGAATATAGCTAAATACAACAGCTCTTCGGGAGCTTTAAAGGCGACGCTTTCTGTTAGAGAGTGTTGCCCTTTTTTCATGCATGTAATGTGCGACGTGCTTGCTAAACGCCATTCCGGCAATGGGATGGTCGAGTATGGGCGGTTTGCACCTTGCGCCTGCTGTCATTGGTGTAGCAAGAACTTGATTTAGCCTACTTAAAGTCTATAATCAAAGAAAAACACTGATATACCTTTCTAAAACAATGAAAGGAATGTTGAGTACCATGCTTTGCCAGTTCACCTTCAGGAACTATAGATCCTATCGCGACGAGACCGAGCTTTCCATGCAGGCAACATCGATGAGGGAGTTCGAGCGCTCCCTCATAGAGTGCCCTGACGGGCAGAGTTTTCTTCCGGTGGCTGCGGTGTACGGGCCTAACGCTGGCGGCAAGTCTAACCTGCTCGAGGCGCTTGACTACATTCGTTCGGCGGTGGCCAGGCCGATCAGATTGCTCTCTGCCAGCACTGATGCGCCAGAGGGTAACCGTCCTTCGATACCCCGTTGCTCTGCGTTTGAGTTCGATGAAGTGTCGGCTGCTGAGCCCGCCGAATTCGAGCTCTATTATCGCGCGGCTGAGCACGAGTACCGCTATGCCCTGTCCGTGCATGCTGACGAGATCGTGTCCGAAGGCCTGTGGCGGCGAAAATTGGGAGCGTCACGCACGGCGATGCTGTTCGAGCGTGAGGGCGCAGAGGTTGAGCTCGGTCCCACGCTGCGTAAGCTCGTGACGGCTGCGAGATTCAACCCGAGGCTGCCGTACCTGTCGTTTCTCTGCATCAACTTTGACGCGCCGGTGGTCAAGGAGGCTGCCAGCTGGTTTCTTGACGGGGTGTTCCTGAACTATAACAGCTCCTATCTGGAGCAGATGCTCGAACAATTGCTCGATGAGGATGACTCACCCGAGGTCACGCGTTTTTTGCGCGCCGTTGATGTACGTATTGATGGCTTCAGAGTGGAGAGGGCGCCGGAGTGGCGCGGCCAGCGCGTCTTCGTGAGGCACGAGGTGGGCGGCAAGGCGTACGAGCTGCGTTTATCCGAGGAATCTGCCGGAACCCAGAAGCTCATGGGGTTGGCTGCGTATCTGATGACAGCGCTTGAGCGTGGTGGCACCGTTGTGGTAGACGAGCTCGACGCCAAACTGCACCCGAAGCTTCTTCGCTATGTGATTCTGCTGTTTAAGGATCCTGGGGTCAACAAGAGTGGCGCGCAGCTCATCTTCTCGTCCCAGGATGTGTCAACCATGCGAAACGATGTGTTCCGCCGTGACGAGATATGGTTCGCTGCGCGCGGCGAGGGGGAGGCGAGCCAACTGTGGTCTCTCGCCGACATCCACGAGGCAAACGGTAATCTGGTAAGCAAGAACGCGGCTTTCGACAAGCAATACCTGTCCGGTCGCTACGGCGCCGATCCGTATCTCACCCGCATCGAGGAGTGGGATTAGCATGGTGGCGAAGAAGTCGAAGGGCTGGCGTAGCGGCAAACGAGAGGGCCGCTCGCGCATGGTTCAGATGACGCGTCATCTTGTAGTGAGCGAGGGCAAGGAGACCGAGCCTCGCTACTTTGAGGGTGTGCGTGCGGCGTTGGGTGCGGCGAACGAGCGTAAGGTTGCCATTGTCGTTAAGGGGACCGGCAAACACACACTTGACCTACTTGACTTTGCCGTCGAACACTGCCGCTATGCGCCCGAGACATTCGACCATGTGTGGCTCGTGTATGACAAGGATGACTTTCCTGCGTCCGACTTTGACGCGATGGAGCGCAAATGCGACGAGCTCTCCGATGGTTCGAGGACCTTCCATGCGTTGTGGTCGAACCCCTGCTTCGAGCTGTGGCCTCTTCTGCACTTTCGCTACACGACCGCGCATATGTCCGCGTCCGACTGCCAGCATGCCCTCGCGCAGGAGATGTCGAGAGACCTGAGCATCGAGTACCGCAAGAACTTGGACGGGCTGTTCGAGGTGGTGGACGGCAAACGAGGCGAGGCATTGCAGCGTGTTGGGCGCCTCGTCACATACCATAGGGGGCTGGGTAACGTTAAGCCATCTGCGCAAAACCCTGCAACTAAGGTGGGCGAAGTTTTCGATGTAATCGGGCCGTATCTGGTTGGCTAGTCGAGTCTGTGGATTGGCTTTTCGGTTAGGGCGATTGGCGGATTGTGATGCGCTCTTGCAAATCCGGTGCGTAGGAGAAGTGCGGAGAAAAATCGAAACTCGCCGAGCATAGCCCGATTTCAGGCAACAAAACCGCAGGTCGCGGGTGCCCAAAACTAGGGTCTGGTCGACAGGTCTCGGTTTTTCACCCCACTTCCGAATTGGTCGCTCATTTAGCACTCTCGATGTCCCCACATCCTCTAAAAAAGTTCTTAAAACAGCCTTAAAGGCGTTCCAACTCGCGTTGACAGCGTAAAATACGCATGTTTGACTATGACAGAAGTGGATTTTAGGGGAGGAGTACGCCATGGAGGTGCTGGTTGTTGGCAACACCGCATATGTTGACGATGACTTTTGCGCCAAGGCATTCCCCGGGGACCACGTTAAGGTTGTAGCCGCGCAGGAAGCGCGCCGCGATGAGTCGTCGCCCCATGCTTCGTGGAAAGAGCTCCTCCAGCACCTGGATCAGGCCTACGAGTTCGACCGCGTGGTTTACCTGTCTAATTACCTTACACCGCATACCGATTCCGTGGGCGATATCGAGCTGCTGCGCTCGGTCTTTCGTACGTGCGCGGGTCGCCGGGTCCAACTACTGTATGTAGCGGGGCCCGCGGGTGCCGAGGGTGCCGCCGATGCCGTGGGGCGAACGGGCAAGGGCATTATCGCGCACGCAGCCAACGACCTGTGCCGCTACTACGCTGCTCGCGAGGGCGTTCAGACCAAGATCCTGCGCGTGCCGTTCCTGTATACCGCGTCTGCCGCGCTGGAGGACCCGTTTTTGGTGCCGATGTTCGACGCATGCTCAACCGGATCGGCCGCTCTGCAGGGCGCGCAGGATGCGGCGTTTCCCCTGCTGTGTGCCGAGGAGCTTTCGGTGCTGGTACGCTGTATCTTCGACAGCTGGAATGGTAACTTTGAGACGCTCGACGTAGCCGATACCTTCCATCACACGGTGGGTGAGGTGGGCGAGGCCCTTCAGGCGCTGTTCCCAGGGCTCTCAGTTGCCTATGGCGAATCTGCCGGCTACGCCCTGCCCGCCAGCGACGTCGCTCGCGTGCGCTATGGCTGGTTTCAGCGCTACGACTTGCTACGTGACCTCTCGACCATTCAGGCTCGCTGGGATGCTGGTCGCGCAAAGAAGGTCAACCCCTTGCGCGCGGCCATCGACCGCATCCAAATGCACACGCTGCCTATAAAATGCCTGGAGACGGGCGTTGCCTGGGTTCTGTTCGAGATGCTGGAGCGCTTGTTCTCCCAATCGGCCCAGCTCAACGTGCTCGATTATCGCCTGCTCTACGTGGTGCTGATCGGCACGCTGTATGGCTTGGACTTTGGCCTGGTTGCGGCGCTGCTGGCGTCGGTGGGTTTGGCCGCGAGCTACTTTACTCAGTACGGCTATACCTTCCAGGGCCTTTTCTACGAGCCGTCCAACTGGCTGCCGTTTATTGCGTACTTTGTTGTGGGTGCCGTGTGCGGCTATGTGCAGCTGCGCAACAGCGAAGCCATTAGGGCGGAGCGCGATCAAAACGAGCTCGTGCGCAACCGCAATACGTTCCTTACGCAGCTCTACCACGACGCGATCGAGGACAAGCGCGCGTACAGGCGCCAGATCGTGGGTCGCCACGACAGCTTTGGCAAGATCTTTGCCGTGACGCAGGAGCTCGACGTGTTCAACCCACGCGACATCTATCGCAAGTGCTGCGAGCTTCTGGGCGAGATCCTCGAGAACGATTCGGTGGCGATCTACCATGTTTCGGGCGGGGCATTTGCACGCCTGGTGGCAGCAAGTCCCGCGATTGCCGAAGATGCCGCACGCTCGCTCACGCTTGAGCAGCTTGCACCTCTTCTGGGCGACAGGGATCGTTCGAACCTGTGGGTGAACCGCGAGCTGACGCCGGGGCTTCCCATGTTTGGATACACGATCGAGCGCGATGGGGCACCCGCCGTGTTGATCTTTGTGCGTCGTGCGGCCGAAAACCAAATGACGCTCTATTACCAAAACCTGTTCCGCATCTTGTG
Source organism: Collinsella sp. CLA-ER-H3 (assembly GCF_040092425.1). Taxonomy (NCBI): domain Bacteria; kingdom Bacillati; phylum Actinomycetota; class Coriobacteriia; order Coriobacteriales; family Coriobacteriaceae; genus Collinsella; species Collinsella sp. CLA-ER-H3. The sequence goes on along the minus strand of NZ_JBBNLP010000005.1, from coordinate 152,832 downwards.
CGGCCTGGTCGAAAGCGCGCTGGGCCGTGCCTTTGACTATGAGGCGGTTGCGCAGGATAAGCGCTGCGTTGAAGGTACTTGCGTGCTCAAGCAGGCTGCCTTTGGCCAAGAGCTCGCGGCGGAGCAGGCGCTGGCAGATGGCAAGATGGGGAGTTTTTTGCTCCTGCGCGTGGTACCGGGCATGGAGCCTGTCGGCGAGCTGGTGGGCGCAATTGGGTCGGCAATCCGCGAGAGCGACGCGGCGGGCTTGGTCGATGGCGACGTGCTCTACCTGCTTATGCGCCAGGCAAAGGCGTGCGATCTGCCCATTATCCGCGAGCGCCTGAGCGCAAAGCAGATTGCGGTGGAGCCCGTCGACGGCGAGGACATCGTGGCGTTACTGCAGCACATCGCTTGCACCGGTGACGGTGAGGGGGGTGCCGCTTGATCTCGCTTGTCGTTGCCGCCGTCTTGTTGCTGATTCATGCTCTGGTTTGTCTGATGCTGTGGACGCTCATGAAGTTGGGCCTGCTGCCGGTGCGCGGGCATATGCTGGCTGTGATAGTGCTGGTGCCGCTGTGGGGCCCGTTGCTGGTGGTTCTGCTATCGGTCCGCGGCGCGGTGTTTGGCGAGGGGCTGAAAGAGTCTGCGCTGGAGTCGCTGCGCTTCAACGACGACCTGCATCGCAGCATCCTAGTGCACGAACGTGATGCCGATGCAGGCGTAGTGCCGCTCGAGGAGGCGCTCATCGTCAATGACCCGGCAGAACGGCGCCGCCTAATGCTCTCCATGCTCACCGAGGAGCCCGACGCGTACCTGGCGCAGCTGCAGGCGGCTAAGCTTAACGACGACGTTGAGGTGGCTCACTATGCCGCGACGGCGGTGGCGCAGATCTCCAAGGAGTCCGACCTTAAACTGCAGCAGCTGGAGCGTGCCTTTAAGACGGACCCGAGCGCGCAAAACCTCAACGAATACTGCGATTTTCTTGGTGAATACTTGGGCTCGGGCTTGGCCGAGGGGCGCGTGGCTCAGATTCAGCGCCAACAGTACGCGCGCCTGCTTGCGCGTCGCTGCGAGCGCGAGGACACCCTTGAGCTTCGCATTCGATACGCGACGGCGCTGGCCGATGCCGGACAGATCGACGAGGCGCAGGCCGTGACCGACCAGCTGGTGCTCGACGTGCCCGAGGGGCAGGAGGTTTGGATGCTTTGCCTGCGCCTGGCGGTGATGCGCCGCGACGGTGACGAGGTCCACCGCGTGATCGATGCGATTGACAAACAGCATGTATACTTGAGCGCCGCCAACCGCGAGGAACTGGCGTTTTGGCGCAACGGAGAGGAGGCCCGATGAGCGTGGTACAGCATATCCGCGACCGTGCGGGCCATTTTCGCTGGATGGGGCTGCTTGTGGTGTGGGCGGTCTTTATTGCCATGGCGGCCGTGCTGCTGGTGGAGCGCGCCGGCGTACAGTACAGTGCGGGCCAGCATAAGCTGGGGATGCTTGCCGCCAACGATGCGCTGCCGGCTTCCTCGGCAATATTTGGCCAAAAGCCCACGTGCCTGGTCATTACCGATTCCGATCAAGCTGGCGTCGAGGATGTAAAGGAGCAGTTCGACCAGATTCTGCTCGACATGAAGATCGCGCACCGCGACGTGGACCTTGCCCTGGACGGCGCGGATGCCATTCCCTCGCTGACCTCCTACGATCGCGTGATTTTGCTCATGCCGTCGCTCGATGGGCTCGGTACGCACCTGAGCGACATTATGAGTTGGGTGAGTGCCGGCGGTTCGCTTATGCTCGCCATGCCGCCGGATAACTCGGGCTATCTGCAAGTGATTGCTCCCAAGCTTGGCATTGAATCTGCCGGATATGACTATGTAAAAGCCGAAAGCATTGTGCCGAGTGAAGACTTTATGCTGGGCGGGGGAGAGCGCTACGAGCTCTCGGACCCCTTTGATTCGTCGCTTTCGGTTTCGCTGTGCGAGACGGCTCGTGTGTGGGCTAAGACCGGCGATGCGGGCGCCCCGCTCATTTGGTCGAATGACTGCGGTAGCGGTCGCACCGTGGTGTGCAATATCGGTATCTATGACAAGGTCATGCGCGGCTTTTACGCCGCGGCGATCAGCCTGCTGGGCGATGCCACGGCCTATCCGGTCATCAACAGCGCTGTCTTCTATCTGGATGACTTTCCCAGCCCCGTGCCCTCGGGCGACGGCACCTACATCAAGCGCGACTACGGGCTTTCCATTGCCGACTTTTATACCAAGGTCTGGTGGCCCGATCTGCAAAAGCTCGCGCAAAAATACGGCATTCGCTATACCGGCGTGATGATCGAAAACTACGAGGACACGGTCAACCAGACCGAGCCCGCGCGCCAGGCCGATACCACGCAGTTCCGCTACTTTGGCGGCATGCTGCTGCAGATGGGCGGAGAGCTGGGCTTTCACGGCTACAACCATCAGCCGCTGGCGCTCTGGGACACCGACTATGGCACGCTGTACGACTACAAGACGTGGAAGAACAAGGAGACGCTCGTCGCATCGCTCAACGAGCTTATAGCCTTCCAGGACGAGGTGCTGCCCAACGCGCACGGCTCGGTCTATGTGCCACCGTCGAATATCCTTTCGGCCCGTGCGCGCAAGCTTATCGGCACCGACGTGCCGCGCATTAAGACCATTGCCAGTACGTACTTTGAGGACGGAACCGACCTGCCCTACGTGCAGGAATTTGGCGTGGCGAGCGATGGCATTGTGGAGCAGCCGCGTATTGTCTCGGGCGGCATGGTCGACGATTCCTATATGCGCCTAGCCGCCGTGTCCGAGCTCAACATGCACTACGTGAGCACGCACTTTATGCATCCGGACGATCTGCTGGATCCCGATCGCGGCGCTAAGGAGGGCTGGGAGGTCTACAAGGGCGGCCTGACCGACTACCTGGACTGGCTAACCAAGTCTGCGCCCGACCTGCGGCGCCAGACCGGTTCGGAATGCTCGGGCGCCATCCAGCGTTTTTCGTCCGTGACGGTGGGCGTGGACACAGGCGCGGATGCCTGGACGATCAGCCTGGGCAATTTCCACGACGAGGCGTGGCTCATGTTCCGCGCCAACAACGGCGAGCCGGGTGCAGTCACGGGTGGCGAGATTAAGCATCTGACGGGCGATCTGTACCTGGTTAAAGCCACGGACAAGACGGTGACCATTGCACGCAAGGAGGGTGGCGACAAATGAGAATCTGTTTGGTACTCGAGGGTTGTTACCCCTATGTGCACGGCGGCGTATCTACCTGGATGCATGGCTATATCCAGGCCATGCCCGAGCACGAGTTTGTGCTGTGGGTGATCGGCGCGCATGCTGCCGACCGCGGCAAGTTTGTCTACGAGCTGCCCGGCAACGTGGTCGAGGTGCACGAGGTGTTCTTGGACGATGCCCTGCGGCTTTCGGGCGAGCAACATGAAGCCAGTTTTGACGACCGCGAGCGCGAGGCGCTACGCCGCCTGGTGTCGCTCTCCAATCCGGACTGGGACGTGTTGTTCGATATCTTCCAGCGCCGTCGCGTGCATCCGCTCTCGTTTTTGCAGAGCCGCACGTTTATGGATATCTTTCGCGACGTGTGCCTGGCCGAGTACCCCTACACGCCTTTTGCCGACGCATTCCACACCATGCGCTCCATGTTGCTGCCCGTGCTCTACCTGCTGGGCAGCGAGGTGCCGGTGGCCGATGTGTATCACGCCATCTCGACCGGCTACGGCGGCCTGCTCGCCTGCCTGGGCTCAAGCGTTCACCAGGCTCCGGTGCTGCTGACCGAGCACGGCATTTATACCCGCGAGCGCGAGGAAGAGATCATTCGCGCCGACTGGGTCGTGCCGTCGTTTAAGGACCGCTGGATTCGCTTTTTCTACCTGCTTTCGGAGGAAATCTACCGCCGCGCCTTCCGCGTGACAAGTCTGTTCCACAACGCCCGTAAGACGCAGATCGATATGGGCTGCGATGCGGACAAATGCCTGGTTATCCCCAACGGCATTCAGTTCGACCGCTTTAAGGACATTCCCTTAAAGCCCGATGACGGCTGGGTGGACATTGGCGCGGTGGTGCGTCTGGCGCCCATCAAGGACGTTAAGACCATGATCTATGCCTTCTTTGAACTGCACGAGCGCCTGCCCAAGGTGCGCCTGCATATTATGGGCGGCGTGGACGATGAGGAGTACAGCGGCGAGTGTCATGCGCTGGTGGAGACATTGGGCGTGCGTGACTTGATCTTTACCGGCCGCGTCAACGTGGTCGAGTACATGGAGAAGCTCGACTTCACCATTTTGACGAGCATCTCCGAGGGCCAGCCGCTCAGCGTGCTGGAGTCGCTTGCCGCGCGCCGTCCCTGCGTGACGACCGAGGTAGGCTGCTGTCGCGAGCTGCTCGAAGGCGCTCCGGGCGATGACTTTGGCGTGGCAGGTTTTGTGACGCCGCCCATGTATCGCAAGGGCTTGGCCGATGCCATGGAGCGCATGTGCACAAGCCGCGCCCGCCGCATTGAGATGGGAGAGCGCGGCCAGCGTCGCGTCGCCACGTACTTTTTGCACGAGCAGATGCTCACCAACTATCGCGCGCTGTACGACGAGACGGCGCGTGCGTTTGACCTGCCCAGAGAGGGGGAGTAGCCGGTGGCCGGAATCGGTTTTGAGCTCAAACGCCTGTTTAGGCGCAAGGGTCTGTTTGCCACGATGCGCGCCTATGGCTACGCCGGCATTGTGTGCACGGGCCCCATGCTGCTGGGCGTGCTGCTCCAGGTGGGTATCTTGGTGCTGTGCGGTCTGTGGGGTGTGGGGCGCGCCAACCAGGATCTGCTGGTGTGCATGGTGACCTATACGCTGCTGGCATCGCTCACGCTCACAAGCTTTTTCTCCATGCCGGTCACGCGCTTTTTGGCCGACATGCTCTTTGCCGAGTGCGAGGATGAGATCCTGCCTTCGTTTTGGGGATCTAATGCCATCATGCTCGTTGCGGGCACGGTGCTCTACGGCGTCTTTTTGCTGTTCTCGGGCGCCACGCTGCTGCAGGGGCTGCTGTGCCTGTGGCTGTTCAACATTATGATTGTCAACTGGAATGGCATGAGCTACCTCACGGCCATCAAAGATTACCGCGGTATCCTGTGCAGCTTTGCGGCTGCCATTGGTGTGGCATGTCTGTGCGCCCTGGCCGCGCTGGCACTTGGGCTGCCGCCGGTCGAGGGCCTGTTGGCGTCAATCGCCCTAGGCTACGGCGTCATGCTCGCCTGGGATGTGGTACTGCTGTACCGGTATTTTCCACGGAGTGACCGGAGTCCCTGGCGTTTTTTGCGCTGGCTCGACCAATTTATGCCGCTTGCGCTTACGGGGCTGTTTACCAACTTGGGGCTTTTCGCACACCTGGTTATTATCTGGGCGGGTCCTATTGGCGTGCAGATCAAAGGCCTGTTTTACGGGGCTCCTTACCATGACGTGCCCGCACTCATTGCGTTTTTGACCACACTCGTCACGACCGTCAACTTTGTGGTGTCGGTCGAGGTCAATTTCTATCCGCGCTACCGTGACTACTACAGCCTGTTTAACGACGGCGGCGTGGTGGGCGATATTGTGGTGGCCGAGGAGGAGATGCTCTCCACGCTCAACAGCGAACTGCGCTTTTGCGCGCTCAAGCAGCTGTTTGTGACCGCGGCGGTCATCTCGCTCGAGACCACAGTGCTCTCGGCCCTGCCGCCGGGCTTTAACAATCTTATGCACGGGTATTTTCGCACGCTATGCGTGGGCTACGGCCTGTATGCCGTGGGCAACACGATCCTGCTTATCTTGCTGTACTTTACCGACTACAAGGGAGCCGTTCTGGCCTCGGGCCTGTTTGCCGGTGTGGCAGGGCTGGCGACCGCCGTGTCGTTGCTTTTGCCGCAGCAGTTTTACGGCTTTGGCTTTTTGTTGGGTGCGGTGGTGTTTTTTATCGTGGCCCTGCTGCGACTCGATACCTATACCGCCAACTTGCCGTATCGTATCCTGAGCCAGCAGCCCATTGTGGCGACCGACAAAACGGGTCGCTTTACACAGCTGGGCCGCTTGCTCGACTGTGCCGAGCAGCGCTATGAGGAGTGCCGCCGCAAGGGCGTGCCGCACGGCGCGTTTCAGCGCGCAGTAGTTCGCGTGTATCGCAACCATTGGGGAGGTTCTGATGATCGATAAGTTGATGTCTCGCCGCTGTCTGATCGAGGCGGCTGCCGGCGCGCTGCTGCTTTCGGGCTGCTCATCTCAGGACGAATCCTCGACAAATAAGGTAAAAAAGCAGGGCAAGATTAAAAAGGCCGAGGCCTCCGACCAGTCCAAGCATCTGCGCGATAAGGACGAGCTGTACGAGGTCTATGATGACTCGGGCATTGTGACCATGTATCTGACGGTCTCTCGCGGCAACAGCTCCGAGAACACGGACCATAGCTGGGCCGAGATCAACACGTACTCTGTGTATGACTATGCCGACATGGGCGTGACGCGCTATCAGGTTATGGGCCTGCTGCAGGCGGGCGACGAAGACGGCCCGGTGGCCGGCGAGGTTGGCTATGGCGAGGAAGCGCCCAATGCCACCGTGCAGGTGCGCGGCCAGACGTCGAGCTCCTACACGCAAAAGAATTACAAGGTGGAGCTCAAAAAAGGCAAGGGCACCTGGCGCCAACAGCGCGCGATTGCGCTCAACAAGCACATGGGCGAGGGTATGCGTTTTCGCAACAAGATGGCCTACGACCTTATCCGCGGGATTCCCCAGATGATGGGCCTGCGCACGCAGTTTGTGCATCTGTGGGTGTGCGACCAGACCGAAAAGTCCAACGATACCTTTGAGGACTACGGCCTGTTTACGCAGGTGGAGCAGCTCAACAAGACGGCGCTTAAGGCACATGGCCTGGATAAGAGCGGGCACCTGTATAAGGTGAACAGCTTTGATTTCCATCGCTACGAGGACACCATTAAACTTGCCGACGATCCCGACTACAACCAGGCAAGCTTTGAGGGCATGCTCGAGATTAAGGGCGATTCGGACCACACCAAGCTCATCGAGATGCTCGACGCCCTCAACGACGAATCGCAAAAGATCGATGACGTGCTCGACACCTACTTTGATACCGAGAACCTGGTCTATTGGCTGGCGTTTCAGATTCTGACGGGCAACTGCGATACGCAGAACCGTAACTGCTATCTGTATAGCCCGCTCAACTCCAAGGTCTGGTACATCCTGGATTGGGATAACGACGGCATGCTGCGCAAGCTGGAGCTTTCTCTTGCCGGGTTCTCGGACTATGCGAGCTGGGAGCGCGGCGTAAGCAACTACTGGGGCAACGTGCTATTCAATCGCGCGTTGCGCAGTAAGGCGTTTCGTAGTGAGCTCGACCGCGCCGTCAAGGACCTGCGCTCGTATTTGACCGAGGCGCGCCTGACAAAGATGATCAAGCACTATCGCGAGGTGACCGAGTCGCTCGTCTTTGCCGCCCCCGATATCGATAACCTGCCCGTGACAAAGGACCAATACGAGCAGATCGCCGCGGCGATTCCCTCCGAGATCGAGGAGAACTACAAGAGCTTTCGCGAGAGCTATAAAAAGCCCATGCCGTTCTACATTGGCGTGCCGCAGATCGATAACGGTAAGCTGCGCATTAACTGGGATGCGTCCTACGACTTTAAGGCGCGTGACATTCGCTATACCGTGGAGCTGGCGCGCGACTATGCCATAAGCGACGTGCTTTTTAAGGCCGAGGACGTGCTACTTCCCGAGGTGACCTGTGATGCGCCCGATGCCGGCCAGTATTTTGTGCGCGTGCGCGCCACCAACTCCGACGGCTATACGCAAGATGCGTTTGACTACTATGTGACCGATGACGGCAAGCACTACGGCATGAAGTGTTTTTACGTGCAGGATGGCGGTAAGGTCGTGGAGGACACGTATGAGGAGGGCTAGCGCGCTGCTTGAGCGCTTGGCGGCTCCGCCTGTGCGTGCCACGCAGGAGCGTTACCGCCATGAGCTCAAATATCTTATTAACGAGGGCGAGCACGCCGCGCTTGCCTGCCGCATGGCGCCGGTTTTTAAACTGGACAAGCATGCGCGGGCGGGCGGCTATACCATTCGCAGCCTATACTTTGACGACTATTGCAACTCGGCCTACGAGGAAAAAGACGCCGGCATTCTCATGCGCAAAAAGTATCGCGTGCGCATCTATAACGGCGGCGACAAGGTGATTAAGCTCGAGCGCAAAAAGAAGTACGGCAGCTGGATCTACAAGGAGGACGCGCCGCTCACGCGTGGCGAGTTTGAGCAGATTCTGGCCGGTGACTACGACTTTTTGCTGAGGAGCCCCTATCCGCTCTGTCGCGAATTCTACATCGAGTGCATCTGCAATATGATGCGCCCGCGGACCATCGTGGACTACGAGCGCGAGCCGTGGGTGATGGACGAAGGTACCGTGCGCATTACCTTTGATAGCAACGTGCGTGCGGCGGTGGGAAGCTTTGACATCTTTGACGCGACGTTGCCCGCGTTGCCCGTGCTGGAGCCCGGCAAGCTGGTGATGGAGGTCAAGTTTACCGAGTTTTGCCCGCAGCTGGTGCGCGATATGGTGCCGCCAGGTGCGGCCGAACTCACGGCGGTCTCTAAGTACTGCCTGTGTTATGACAAGACCGCCTACCTGCGCGGTTTTAACTACTGGGAATCGGATTTTGGGAACCGAGGGGATATTTAGACCATGAGCACTAGGGACTTTTTTAAGAACTCCGTCTTGGAGGCGTTTGGTCAGGTCGACCCCGCCAAGATTGGCCTGTCGCTGCTCGTGGCGCTCGCCATGGGCATCCTGATCTACTACGTGTACAAGCGCTATTTTACTGGCGTGGTCTATTCGCGCAGTTTTGCCGTGACGCTTGTAGGCATGTGCGTGCTCACCTGCATGGTCACGCTCGCGATCTCGACAAACGTGGTCATCTCGCTCGGTATGGTCGGTGCTCTGTCCATCGTTCGTTACCGTACGGCGGTCAAGGACCCGCTCGACCTGCTGTATCTGTTTTGGGCCATTACGACGGGCATTACGGCCGGCGCCGGCATGTATGCGCTCGTGGGGCTCACGGCCGTGGTGATCGTGGTGATGATCGCCGGCTTTGCGAGCCACCAGGACAAGGCGCGCGTGTACATGATGGTCATCCACTACACGGGGCAGACCACCGGCGATGATATCGTGCGTGCATTTGGGCGCACCAAGTTTTCCGTCAAGTCCAAGACGATGCGCGACGACAAGGTGGAGATGGCCGTCGAGGTGTTCTCGGACGGTGTGGATATGCCCTATGCCGATGCCATCCGCGCGCTCGATGGCGTGGAAGATCTAACGCTCATCCAGTACAACGGTGAATATCACGGCTAGTTTGGTTCAGTTTTATTTAAGGGGCGGTGTCGCGTGGACGTGCAGCAGCTTGAAGAGACCTGGGCCGTAAGGGCCGGCGCACGTGAAACGTGTCTTGTTGTGGCCTCGCATGTGCCGGCGGCGCTGTCGATGCTGGGGATTGTGCAGCCCGGCGATCGCTTGGTGGCCTTTGCGGACGACTTTGCCGATGCGTTTGCCTGCGGCTTTGATGGCCGCGATGTTGCGCTGGTGGGGGAGCCCGCGGCTGCGGCGTTTGCTGCTACGTCCGAGGGCTTTGATGCTTCGTTTGATGCCGAGGGGCCGCACCTGTGGTGGTTCGTCAACTCTATTGGCGGGTTTGGACTGCGCGTGCCCGATCTGCGTGCGTTAGGACTCGCCGCACGTGAGGCTCATGCGCTGCTGGTTGTGGACAACACCGTGGCATGCGTCTTTGGGTGCGATCCGTTGCGCTTTGGTGCGGTGCTGTCGCTCGAGGCGCTCGATCGCGTGTGCGCCGGTAAGGCTCCGCGCAAGCTCGTTGCCGCTTCGGTGGCGCGCTCGCAGCTTAAACGCCATCGTGTGGATGCCGCTGCCGAGTGCACGCATGCCCTGCTTGAGGGCTGTGGCTTGGCCAAGCTTGATTTGCCTGCTGACGAGGCCGGTATGCTGGAGCGCGGGCTGGACTCGCTCGATACCCGCATGCAGGCGCATTTCGACCGCGCCCGTGCGCTGGCCGAGTATCTGGCTGCCAACGAGATGGTGCGCAACGTGCGCTATCCCGGGCTGAGCTCGCATCCCGACCATGCGGTTGCAACGGGAATCCTCGAGCACGGCTTTGGCCCGGCAGTTGAGTTTGACCTTATCGAGCGAAGTGCGGGTGAGCTGTTCGACACATTGCCGGGTGAGTTCCGCACGTTGCCCGCCGGCGGCGCAACGACACGCCTTTCGGCCCCGCGCGGTAAGCAGGGGAGCGCCATCCGCCTCTTCGCCGGCACCGACGACCCCCTAACCGTAGCCGGCGCCCTAGACAACGCCCTCCGCAACTAGCTATTTTGGGGCTTGTCTCGGGGTAGTCTTTTTGGGACGGGCTTTTTAGCTACTTTGGGACTGGGCCGTGGGGGACTGTGCCACGAAAACGGCCTATCTACTACGTTTAACCCTTAGGGGTCGACCATACCTGCCTTTTTTGAAAACTGGCAAGCTGTCTACCAGCGGTTTTGTTTTCAAGAAATCTGGGGTGGTCGAGGGTGTTCAACTAAACGTAGTAGATAGGCCCATTTTATGGCGCGCGTCTTAATTAGTTCGTGCGGCGGATCAATAATCAGACCAAATAGACTACTTTGCGTTGATGCTGGCGATGAGGGCGTCGGCTTTGGTGACGATGACGTTGTTGATGTCGGTCTGCAGCTCCTCGTAGACCGCTATGGCTCGCTCGCCGGCGGGGGTAAGCGTGGATCCGCGGGCGCCGTCGCGCTCGATGAGCTTGCAGCCCAGCTGGCCTTCGGCCTCGTTCACGATGCGCCAGGCCTTGGAATACGCCATGCCCATGCTTTTGGCAGCGCGGTTGAGTGAGTGCTCGCGGGCAATACCCTGCAGCAGCAAGACACAGCCGTGACCGAACACGCCCGGCAGGTCTTTGTCGCACGCTTGAATGACCAACTTTGCCGTCGTCTTGTACTTCATACGCCCACGTCTCCCCGCTAAAGTGTTTGCTGGGCAAACGCAAAGCCTGCGTCAAACCCTCGTGTGCTCTTCTTAAATCATGCATTGTAGCAGTCAAAGTGCGTTAAGATACTTCCCCAGTATTGGGCGCCCAAGGTTGGGCTGGGTCCTACGAGGCCTGCAGCCGACCGGTCGCATGGAAAAAGGAGAAACATGGCTACGTTCTTTCCCGGTGAGTCCCACACGTTTTCGGAGTATCTGCTGGTCCCTGGCTACTCGTCCTCGCAGTGCATCCCCAACAACGTCTCTCTTAAGACGCCGCTAACCCGCTTCAAGCGCGGTGAGAAGCCGGCAATCACCCTGAACATCCCCATGGTTTCCGCCATCATGCAGTCCGTCTCGGGCGTCGACATGGGTGTCGCGCTCGCTACCGAGGGTGGCCTGTCCTTCATTTACGGTTCCCAGACCCCCGAGTCCGAGGCCGCTATGGTCAAGGCCGTCAAGGATCACAAGGCCGGCTTTGTTCAGTCCGATTCCACGCTGACCCCCGACATGACCATGGAGCAGGTCATCGAGCTCAAGGAGAAGACCGGTCACTCCACCATGCCGGTCACCGACGACGGCACTCCCAAGGGCAAGCTCCTGGGTATCGTCACCAGCCGTGACTATCGCCCCAGCCGCGATGACCACCAGAAGAAGGTCTCCGAGTTCATGACCCCGCGCGAGCAGCTCATCGTGGGCGACAAGAACATCAGCCTCAAGGTTGCCAACGACGTCATCTGGGACAACAAGCTCAACGCTCTGCCTATCGTCGACGACAACGATCATCTTATGGGCATCGTCTTCCGCAAGGACTACGACAGCCATAAGACCAACCCCAACGAGCTTCTCGATAACGACAAGCGCTACATGGTCGGCGCCGGTATCAACACCCGCGACTATGCCGAGCGCGTGCCGCTGCTCATCGAGGCCGGTGCCGACGTTCTGTGCATCGACTCCTCCGAGGGCTTCAGCGAGTGGCAGAAGCGCACCATCGAGTGGATTCGCGCCAACTACGGCGAGGACGTCAAGGTCGGTGCCGGTAACGTCGTCGACGCCGAGGGCTTCCGCTTCTTGGCCGACTGCGGTGCCGACTTCATCAAGGTCGGTATCGGCGGCGGTTCCATCTGCATCACTCGCGAGACCAAGGGTATCGGTCGTGGCCAGGCCACCGCGCTGATCGACGTCTGCCGCGCCCGTGACGAGTACTACGAGGAGACCGGTGTTTACGTGCCCGTGTGCTCCGACGGCGGTATCGTATACGACTACCACATGACGCTCGCCCTTGCTATGGGTGCCGACTTTATGATGCTGGGTCGCTACTTCGCCCGCTTCGATGAGAGCCCGACCGAGCGTGTCAACGTCAACGGCCAGTACATGAAGGAGTACTGGGGCGAGGGTTCTGCGCGTGCCCGCAACTGGCAGCGCTACGACCTGGGCGGCGCGGCGAAGCTCAGCTTCGTCGAGGGCGTCGACTCCTACGTTCCCTATGCCGGTTCCCTCAAGGACGGCGTGGGCGGCACGCTCTACAAGGTCAAGTCCACGATGTGCAACTGCGGCGCCCTCTCGATCCCCGAGCTCCAGGAAAAGGCACGCCTGACACTGGTAAGCTCGACCTCGATCGTCGAAGGCGGCGCCCACGACGTTGTCGTAAAGGATTCCCAGCAGAGCGTCAGCTACCGCTAAGCGGCTTTCCCAAGCACCGCACCTTGCCGTTCAAACCGTCGCTCGCGTACCAAAGTACGCGTCGCTCCTCTTTCACGGCAATCTGCGGCACTTGGAAAACCCGACCATGCTTGGGCGGGTAACAATTAGTGGTTGATTCACAACCACGTTATTTAGATAAAGCGAGATGCCTGCAAGTCGCAGGCATCTCGCTTGTCGTATTTGCTATCATCATGCGAGTCAACCTTAGGGTCGGGCGGCTTAGCTTTGTTCGCTACAAGTTCCGCACGCAAAGAAGAGCACTTAATGTGCTCTTCGTCTTGCGCAGGACTGTCCGCAGTAGCGAATAAAGCTAAGCCGACCGACCCCAGCTAAGATTAAAGGAGCTGATATGTGCGATTGCACAGATCATAAGGACGAGATCCCTGCCTACGACGCACAGGCCATTGAGTCCAAGTGGGTGAAGGCGTGGGAGGACTCCAACCTCTTTGCCGTCGACACCGACGCCAGCAAGCCCAAGAAGTACGTGCTCGAGATGTTCCCGTATCCGTCGGGCGACCTGCACATGGGTCACGCGCGCAACTACACCATCGGCGATGCCATGGCCCGTCAGGCCCGTATGCGCGGCTACGACGTGCTTCACCCCATCGGCTTCGATGCCTTTGGCCTGCCGGCCGAGAATGCCGCCATCAAGCACAACACGCAGGCTGCCGCCTGGACGTATAAGAACATGGACCAGGCGCTCGCCACGATGAAGCGCATGGGCTTCTCCTACGATCTGGATCGCATGGTCAAGACCTGTAGCCCCGATTATTACCGTTGGGGTCAGTGGATCTTTGAGAAGTTGTGGGAAAAGGGCCTGGTCTACCGCAAGAAGAACCCGGTCAACTGGTGCCCCACCTGCAAGACCGTTCTGGCCAACGAGCAGGTCACCGAGGGCAAGTGCTGGCGCTGCGGCACCGAGCCCGAGAAGCGCGACCTGGAGCAGTGGTACTTCAAGATTACCGAGTACTCCCAAGAGCTGCTCGACGATCTGGAGAAGCTCCCCGGCTGGCCCGAGCGCGTCAAGCAGATGCAGGCCAACTGGATCGGTCGTTCCGAGGGCGCCGAGGTCGACTTTACCCTGTGCGACAAGGATGGCGAGCCCATCGAGGGCGACGAGGGTAAGATCACCGTCTTCACCACGCGAGCCGACACGCTCTTCGGTGTCTCCTTCTTTGTCCTGGCTCCCGAGTACGCTCGTCTGCATGAGCTCGTCGAGGGCACGGAGTACGAGGAGGCCGTGACCAAGATCGTCGAGGACTCCAAGCATATCTCCGCCGTCGAGCGTGCTCAGGGCACCCTCGAGAAGCACGGTGCCTTTACCGGCCGCTACGTGGTGAACCCGGTCAACGGCGAGAAGGTCCCCGTGTGGGTTGCCGATTATGTCGTTGCCGACTACGGCACCGGCGCCGTCATGGCCGTTCCCTGCGGCGACCAGCGCGACTTTGAGTTCGCCCGCAAGTACGACCTGCCGATCGTGCCGATCATCCTGGACGATGACGACCGCGCAGCCGTCGAGGCTAACGGTGAGACCATCGATACCTTCCATGCCGAGACCGTCGACTGGGATTGCGCCCACGCTGCCGAGGGCACGCTCGTCCAGTCCGGCAAGTACACCGGCATGCGCGGCGGCAAGCACTCCGAGGGCGAGGCTGCGATCGTGGCCGACCTCGAGGCCATGGGCTGCGGTCGTCGCAAGGTCGAGTTCCGTCTGCGCGATTGGCTCATTTCCCGTCAGCGCTATTGGGGCAACCCCATCCCGGCCATCCACTGCGAGCACTGCGGCATCGTCCCCGTACCCGAGGACCAGCTGCCGGTGACGCTGCCCGAGAACCTGGACCTGGGCGCCGGCGAGACCCTCGCCGAGTGCAAGGAGTTCTACGAGACCACCTGCCCGGTCTGCGGCCGCCCGGCCAAGCGCGAGACCGATACCATGGACACCTTCACCTGCTCCAGCTGGTATTACCTGCGCTATACCGACCCGCACAACACCGATCTGCCCTTCTCCCGCGAGGCTGCCGACCGTTGGATGCCCGTCGATAACTACATCGGTGGCATCGAGCACGCCATTCTGCACCTGCTCTACAGCCGATTCTTTACCAAGGCCCTGCGCGACCTGGGCCTGCTGAGCGTGGACGAGCCCTTCACCAACCTGCTGTGCCAGGGCATGGTCAAGGACGAGAACGGCGACACCATGTCCAAGTCCAAGGGCAACGTCGTGCCCCCGAGCTCGGTCATCGAACCCTACGGCGCCGACACCATGCGTTTGGCGATCCTGTTTATCGCCCCGCCCGAGAAGGACTTCGACTGGGATCCCAAGGCCGTTGAGGGCGCCAACCGCTTCATCAAGCGCGCCTGGCGCATCGTTTGGCAGCTCGTCCAGTCCGGCGACGCCAACGTGGCCTTCGACAAGTCCGCGCTCGACGAGGTCGCGATGAAGCTCTATCGCGAGCGTCACCGCACCATCGCCAAGTGCACCGAGGACTTCGATCGCGGCCAGTTCAACACCGCCATCTCGGCCGTCATGGAGCTCGTCAACGCGGCGAGCGCGTACCTCAACGCCACCGAGGGTACCGCCCGCGACAAGGCGCTGTGCTACGGCGTGGCTAAGGATATCGTGAGCGTCCTTGCCCCCATCTGCCCGTTCTGGGCCGACGAGCTGTGGCACGAGGCACTCGGCTGCGAGGGCAACGCCTACACCGCCGCCTGGCCCGAGTTCGACCTGGCCGAGTCCGTTGAGGACACGGTGCAGATCGTGGTCCAGGTGCTCGGCAAGGTCCGCGGCCGCGTCGACGTTGCCCGCGATGCCTCCAATGAGGATATGCAGGCTGCCGCCGAGGCCGCCGTCGCCAAGTGGCTCGAGGGCAAGACGGTCGTCAAGGCCATCTGCGTGCCCGGCAAGCTGGTCAACCTGGTGGTCAAGTAAGCGCTGCGCGCAAAGCTGACGCATAAAAGACGAGGGGCGATTCGGTTGGGTCGTCCCTCGTTTTTCATGTACCTGTCCTGATGTCTGCGGTCAATTGTCCTATTCTTGTGGAGAAGCTGTGCGCACGCTGACCTGCAGATTCGTACTGTGCTTGCGCGTTTCCGCAGCTATTGGTATAGTTTGCTTGCAAATGAAGTTGTAATTGAAAGAAGTGGGGTTTCGGCCCCGCTTCTTTTTTGTATGGATGGAGGTGCCGCAATGGTCAAGACCAAGACCGAGCAGGCGATCATCGACGCGCTCGAGGCCGTCGCTCCCCAGCACGATGTCGACATCGTCGACGTCGAGCTCGTGGGTGCCACCAAGGCCCCCTGCGTGCGCGTGCGTATCGAGGGTGCCGAGGGTCAGAGCCTGTCGCTCAACGACGTCACGGCCAACACCAAGTGGGTCGGCGATGTGATTGAGGAGCTCGACCCCATCTCTTCGAGCTATACGCTTGAGGTGTCGAGCCCGGGCATGGCGCGCCCGCTGCGCCGCCCGTGCGACTTTGCCCGCTTTGTTGGCGAGAACTGTGAGCTCACCTCCACCGCTACCGAGGGCCGTCGCAAGTACGCCGGCAAGATTGCCGCCGCCACCGAGACGAACGTGACCCTCGAGCTCGAGGACGGCGAGTCCGTCACCCTCGATTTCTCTGATGTTAAAAAGTGCAAGTTGAAGCCCACCTACGACTTCAAGCCCGCGAAGGAAGGAAAGTAAGATGGCAGCATCCGACATGATGTCCGCCTTGATGGAGCTTTGCCAGGAGAAGCACATCGACCAGCTCTACCTGATCGACCGCCTGGAGCAGTCGCTCGCCAAGAGCTATGCCGAGATCCTGCATCTTGAGTGGGGCGCCAAGGTGACCATCGACCGCACCACCGGCAAGATCTACGTCTACCGCCTGGAGCCGATCGACGATTCCATGGACGAGGAGGGCAACTTCACCGAGTTCGAGGAGATCGACGTTACCCCCAAGAACACGAGCCGCATCGCTGCCCAGCACGCCAAGGCCGAGATCAACGCCATCGTGCGCAACTCCGCCCGCGAGCAGATCTACGAGGAGTTCTCCGGCCGCATCGGTGACCTCATCAGCGGTACCGTGCTGCAGTCCACGCCCGACTTCACGATCGTCAAGATTCGCGAAGGCGTCGAGGCCGAGCTTCCGCACTTCGATCAGCGCCGTTACGAGAACGAGCGCAACGAACGTCCGATGGGCGAGCGCTACCTGCACAACCAGCATATCAAGGCCGTGATCATTGACGTTCGCGACCCCAACTCCAACCTGCAGCCGGTTCGTGGCGAGCACAGCCGTCCGCCGATTGTCATCTCCCGTACCCACCCCGAGCTCATGCGCCGTCTGTTTGAGCAGGAGGTGCCCGAGATCTATGAGGGCACCGTCCAGATCAAGTCGATCGCCCGCGAGCCCGGCCAGCGTTCCAAGGTCGCTGTCCACTCGCTCGACGACCGTCTGGATCCCGTGGGTGCCTGCGTCGGCCCCAAGGGCAGCCGTGTTCGCGCTGTCGTGGGCGAGCTCCGTGGCGAGCGCGTCGATGTCATCCTGTGGGATGCCGATCCTGCCGTCTACGTCGCCAACGCCCTGTCGCCCGCTAAGGTCACCCGCGTCCTCATCGACGAGGAGAAGGCCTACGCCGGCGTCATCGTGCCCGACGACCAGCTGTCCCTCGCCATCGGCAAGGAGGGCCAGAACGCCCGCCTCGCCGCGCGCCTGACCGGCTGGCACATCGACATCAAGTCCGAGACGCTTGCCGCCGACATCCTCAAGAACGTTCCCGTTCACGAGGAGCCCGCCGCCGACCTGATCGGTGACGAGGAGGACGAGGACGTCCGCCGCTGCGAGTACGTGTCCGAGGACGGCATCCAGTGCCGCAACCAGGCTCGTCCCGGCTCCCGTTTCTGCGGTGTCCACGACACCGACGCCTTCGATGATGCGGAGGACCTGATCTAGCGCGCGGTCGCGCCGGGCGGGTCCCGGCGCGTCTCCCACGCTCGTTCAGTCTCTAGGCACCCAAGGTGCCAGAAAGGGTAGGTGAAGTCATATGGCAAAAGTCCGTGTGTCCACCCTGGCCAAAGAGTTCGGCATGACCTCCAAGGAACTGATGGGTCATCTCGCCGATATGAAGATTCCCGCTAAGTCCGCTTCCTCCACCTTGGAGGACGCTTATGTCGCCATGGTCCGCAAGCAGCTCGCCTCGGTGATCGAGGCCCGCGCTCAGGAAGTCGAGGCCGCCAAGCAGGCCGAGGAGCAGGCAGCTGCCGCCGAGGAGGCCGCACGCGCTGCCGAGGCCGAGCGCGAGCGCATCGCCGCCGAGAAGGCCCGCGAGGAGGAGCGCCGCCAGTTTGCCGCAGCCCAGGCTGCCGAGGAGGCTGCCCGCGCCGAGGCCGAGGCCAAGAAGAAGGCCGAGCAGGAGCGCCTTGCCCGCGAGAAGGAGGAGGCTGCCCGCGAGGCCCAGCGCCGCGCCGTTCCCGCTTCCGACTCCGGTTCGCGCTTCCGTTCGCTGCTCGACCAGATCGCCGCACAGGAGACCGTGCTCAAGGAGAAGAAGGACGCCGAGGACAAGGCCAAGGCCGAGCGCGCCGCCGAGCGCGGTAACCGTCGTGGCGGCAACAACGACCGCCGCGGTGGCCGTCGTAACGATCGCAACGCTTCCGACAACAACTCCGAGCGCAACGCCTCCGAGAGCCGTCCGCACAGCCATCGCACCAACGCCAGCAACAACGTCGCTGCCGGCATGGACTTCCCCAACCCCGATAAGCAGGGTAAGGGCAAGAAGCGCAAGGGCGGTCACAACAACGAAGAGGACCACTACAGCCGCATGGCTCGTGAGGCCGAGGAGTACAGCCGCGAGAAGGTGCTCGAGGAGGCTCGTGCCGCCGTCGAGGAGGCCTCTCGTGAGTCCACCGGTCGCCGCAAGAAGCGCAAGGAGAAGCGTGAGCGCGAGGCTGCCAAGGCTCAGGAGGAGCGCAAGATAGAGGAGGCATTGGCCCAGGGCGTGAACCCCGAGGAACTCGATGCCATCAAGGTCTCCCAGGGTGTTACGGTCCAGGAGCTCGCTGAGGCGCTCGACGTTCCGGCCAACGACATCATCAAGCGCCTGTTCCTGCTGGGTACGCCGCTCACCATGACACAGTCCATGTCCGACGACCTCGTCGAGCTCGTTGCCGACGACCTGGGCCGTCAGATCAAGATCATCACCCCCGAGGAGGAGAACACCTTCTCGTTCTACGACGATCCCGCCGACCTTAAGCCGCGCGCACCGGTCGTCACCGTCATGGGCCATGTCGACCACGGCAAGACGAGCCTCCTCGACGCCATCCGTCACACCGGCGTCGCTGCCGGCGAGGCGGGCGGCATCACGCAGGCCATCGGTGCTTCGCAGGTCATGATTAATGACCGCAAGATCACCTTCATCGATACCCCGGGTCATGCCACCTTTACGGCTATGCGTGCCCGTGGTGCCAAGGTGACCGACATCGTTATTCTGATCGTGGCTGCCGACGACGGCGTCATGCCCCAGACGGTCGAGTCGATCAACCACGCCAAGGCCGCCGGCGTACCCATCGTCGTCGCCGTCAACAAGATCGATAAGCCGGGTGCCAACCCCGACCGCGTGCGCCAGGAGCTCACCGAGTACGGCGTCATCCCCGAGGAGTGGGGCGGACAGAACATGTTCGTCAACATCTCGGCCAAGCAGAAGATCGGTATCGACGACCTTCTGGAGACCGTGCTGCTCCAGGCAGACGTGCTCGAGCTCAAGGCCAACCCGGACACCTTTGCCTCCGGCAACGTCCTCGAGGCCAAGCTCGACAAGGGCCGCGGCTCGGTCGCTACCGTGCTCGTGACCCGCGGTACCTTGCACGTGGGCGATACGCTGGTCGCCGGCCTTACCTACGGCCGCGTCCGTGCTATGCTCGACCCCAAGGGTCGCGCCGTCACCGAGGCCGGTCCCTCCGACGCCGTCGAGATCCTGGGTCTGCAGTCCGTGCCCAACGCCGGTGACGAGTTCCGCGTGTTCGAGGACGAGCGCGAGGCTCGCGCCCTTGCCGACGAGCGTTCGCTCAAGGCCCGTATCGAGGAGCAGAGCCGCGTCAAGCACGTCACGCTCGAGAACCTCTTCGAGACCATTGCAGACGCCGAGGTCAAGGAGCTCAACCTGATCATCAAGGCCGACGTCCAGGGTTCCATCGAGGCCCTTCAGGATTCGCTCGACAAGATGGATCAGTCCGAGGTTCGTATCAACACGATCCACTCCGCCGTTGGTGCCATCAACGAGACCGACGTCGTCCTGGCCGACGCCTCCAACGCCATCATCATCGGCTTTGGTGTCCGTCCCGACGGTAAGGCCCGCTCCGCTGCCGAGCGCGAGGGCGTCGAGATCCGTTGCTACGACGTTATCTACAAGTGCCTCGAGGAACTTGACGCTGCCCGTATCGGCATGCTTAAGCCCACCGAGGTCGAGGTCTCCACGGGTACCGCGACCGTCCTGGACACCTTCAAGGTGCCCAAAGTCGGTATCGCCGCCGGTATCCGTGTCGAAGAGGGCGAGATCGCCGCGACCGATTCCGTGCGTCTGGTGCGCGACGGCATCGTGGTCTTCAACGGCAAGATCGCCTCGATGCGCCACTACAAGGACGAGGCCAAGAGCCTCAAGAGCGGTTCCGAGGGCGGCATTGGCCTGGAGAACTTCCAGGACATCAAGCCCGGCGACCAGATCGAGGGTTACCGCATCGACCAGGTTGCCCGTACCGAGTAGGGGGTAGCGCTATGAAGCAAACGCAGGCAACCCGCCGTCTGGGCGAGCAGCTTCGCGAGAAGCTTGGTTATATCCTGCTCTTTGAGGTTTCCGATCCGCGTCTCAACCTGGTTACTTTGACCGCGGTTGAGGTCGCGGTGGACCGTTCGTTCGCGCGTGTGTACGTGTCGTGCGATGCGAGCCGCTACGACGAGGTCATGGAGGCGCTCGCTAGCGCCAAGGGCCGTATTCGCAGCCTGTTGGCTCGCTCGCTCGATTGGCGTGTTACGCCCGAGCTCGATTTTCGCATCGATCGCTCGACCGATGAGGCCGAGCGCATCACGCGTGCGCTGGAAAACGTTCCCGCCACGCTTGCGATCGAAAAGGACGAGGACGGCTATCCGATAGCGGATGCCGCCCAGGAGGCAGCTTTAGATGACTAATTCCGCCGACCTCGCCTCGTGCGAGTCTGCAGATATTCAGCGGCGCATCCTCGAGCTTATCGAGGGTGCGTCCTCCATTGCGATTTCGGGACATACTTCTCCCGATGGCGATGCCTTGGGCTCCGTGTTGGGTCTGGGCCTTTCGCTCATGAAGTTTTTTCCCAACAAGGACATTGCGCTGCTGTTGGCAGACGATGACCCGGTTCCGCGTATCTACCGCTTTATGGAAGGCTCCGATCGCCTGGTGCCGGCATCTGCGTACACCGGCAATCCTGACCTGTTCATCTCGGTGGACGTACCGGTCGTAGAGCGCCTGAACAACTCCGCCGAGGTGCTTCGTCGCTCCAAGCATGTGGTGTGCTTCGATCACCATCCGGCGCGCGAGGAGTTTGCCGAGCTCAGCCTGAGGCGCGTCGAAGCTGCAGCCTGCGCCATGATCATCGACCGCTTCTTGGACAATTGCGGCATTGTCGCACGTGATGGCGTTGCGACCTGCCTGCTGTGTGGCTTGGTTACCGATACCGGCCGTTTTCAGTATCAAAATGCCGATGCAGCCGCGTTCCATGCAGCCTCGCGTCTGGTTGCCCACGGTGCCGATCCGGCGCGTGTGGCGCTCGAGGTTTACCAGAGCATGCGCGTTGAGTTTTTGCACCTCAAGTCCATCGTTATGGGCCGTATCAAGACGGTGGCCCACGGGCGCGTCGCGTATAGCTACGCGTACCAGAGTGACCTTGAGGCCTGCGGTGTCACCTCGGATGAGTGCGACGGTCTGGTTGACGTGGTGCGCTCGGTGATGGGCGTCGAGGTCTGCCTGTTCCTGAAGGGCATTGAGGGCGATACCAAGGTGCGCGGCAACCTGCGCTCCAAGGGTGACCTCAACGTGTCCGAGATCGCTGCTGCCTTTGGCGGAGGCGGACATCCCGCTGCCGCCGGTTTCTCCAATAACGGAACGATTCTCGAGACGCTCACCGTGGCACTTCCCATGCTGGCCGAACTGGTAGGGGAGGATCCCGCTTCGGTGACCGTCGAGCTTTAACTTTTTGGATGGTACATGGCTCGTCGTACGCCTTCTCAACTGAATATGCTGCTCGCCGTCGATAAGCCGGTGGGCTGCACGTCCCACGATGTGGTTTCGAAATGCCGGCGCGCCCTCCATGAGCGGCGCGTCGGCCATGCCGGCACGCTCGACCCCATGGCATCGGGTGTCATGGTGGTGGGTGTGGGCCAGGCCACCCGTCTGCTGGGCATGCTAACCCTCGATACCAAAAGCTATGTCGCCGACATTTCGTTTGGCGCCGAGACCAATACCGATGATGCGGAGGGCGAGGCTGTCCGCACGGTGGCTGTTGCCAACGAGCTCCGCGATCCTGCCTATGCCCGTGAGCGCTTGGCCGCCATGCTGGGTCCGCAGATGCAGGTGCCGCCGGCGTTTTCGGCTATCTCGGTCAATGGCGTTCGCGCCTACAAGTCTGCTCGCGAGGGCAATGCGGTGGACCTACCTCCGCGCCCCGTCGAGGTCTATGCCGCCGACCTGATCGCCGTGGGAGGCGAAGGTGATACGTGTGTGTGGACCGTGGCGTTCTCTGTGAGCAAGGGTACCTATATCCGTGCGCTCGCTCGCGATTTGGGCCGCGCCTGCGAGAGCGCCGCGCACATTTCCGCGCTGCGCCGCACGGCTTCCGGTGTTGTTTCCATTGGCGCTTGTCATGCGGTCGAGGAGCTTTCTCCCGAGTCCGCGGCTGGCTTTGCCCTGGATCCCATTGCGGCCCTGGGCGCCTCGCGTGTTGACTTGCCGGGCAATCTTGCCGACGATCTGCTCTGCGGCCGACGCATTCCCGTTGAGCGTGCGCTTGCCGATTTCGATGCTTCGAAAGCGCCGTTTGCGCTGGTGCTCGATGGGGGACTCAAGGCGCTCGCCCGCATCGAAAGTGGCCGCTTTGTCATGGAGCACGTGTTTCCGCAGGCAATCGGCGGTGTTCGATGATGTTGTCCGCTCGCGAGCTTGCGCGTATCTTTTTTGAAGGCGAGTCGGACGAGGCTCGCATCGTCACTGCCGATGCGTTTGATGAGTGCGAGCACTTGGGTGCTGCCTCGATCGCCATCGGCGTGTTCGACGGCGTTCACCGTGGTCACCAGGAGCTCATTGCGGCGCTTGTTAGCGATGCGCGCGCCCATGGCTGCAAGGCGGTCGTGGTCACTTTCGATCCCGATCCGGACGTTGTGGTGAGTCCTTCGCCCGCTCAAAAATTGATGACGACGGCCGACCGTCTACATGCCTTGGCTCAGACCGGGGTCGATGCAGTGGTGGCCGTTCCCTTTACGCCTGAGGTTGCGGCACTCGACCATGTCGGTTTTCTCACACTGTTGTCACGCGTGGTCGACATTCGTTCGATTCGCGTTGGCAGCGATTTTAGGCTGGGTCGTGGCGGTGCTTCTGGTGTTGCCGAGATGCGCGTCTGGGGTTCCGAGCACGGCGTTGACGTGTATGGTCACGATCTGCTTTGCGAGGGCGGTGAGGCCATTTGCGCCACCCGCATCCGTCATGAGCTGGGACAGGGCCATGTGGAGCTGGCTGCTGGGCTACTTGGCCGCCCGTATATGGTGCGCGGCGGTGTTATTCGCGGCCGTCACGAGGGTTCTGGCATGGGCTTTCCCACGGCAAACCTGCAGGTTCCCGATGGCATTCAGGTGCCTGCCGATGGCGTGTATGAGGGTCTGGTGCTGGTCGATGACACCGCGTGGCCCGCTGCTGTCAACGTCGGACTGCCGCCGACGTATGCCGACGATGCCGCATCTGCGCATCTCGAGGCCAACTTAATTGGTTATACGGGCGACCTGTACGGCACTTCCGTTTCGCTGGCGTTTACGCGCTGGCTGCGTCCCTCGCGTGTGTTCGAATCGCTGGATGAGTTGATCTCGACCGTCGAGGGTAATATCGAGGATATTCGTCATAACTTGGGTGAGCAGGGGGTGAGCATCCGTGATTAGCGATGAGGAAAAAGACCAGGTACGCGCTGCGTCTGACCTGGTTGCCATCGTGCAGGAAACGGTTGAGCTCAAGCCCCGCGGCCATGAGTTTTGGGGTTGCTGCCCCTTCCATGGCGAAAAGACGCCGTCCTTCCACATTATCCCCGCCACGCAGGTCTGGCACTGCTTTGGCTGCGGCGAAGGCGGCGACGTCTTCACCTATATCATGAAGCGCGAGAACCTGAGCTTTCCCGAGTCAATCCGTTATTTGGCCGATCGTGCGGGTATTGAGCTGCATGACACCGGAGATCGCCGTGAGCGCGGTACCAAGCGTGCCCGCATCTACGATCTGTGCGCCGAGACCGCCCAGTTCTACCACACCATGCTTATGCGCGGTAAGGATGGCCGTCCACGCGAGTACTTTGCCAGCCGTGGTATGGGTGGCGACGTCTGCCGCCGCTACTGCCTGGGCTTTGCACCGGGCCGCAACGCGCTGGTGTCGCACCTGTCCCAGGCGGGTTTTACCCCGCAGGAGATGATCGACGCCAACGTTGCCGTGAGCCGCGGGCGCGGGCAGCTTGCCGACCGCTTCTACGACCGCGTGATGTTTCCCATCTTTGACGAACAGGGTCACAACATTGCCTTTGGCGGGCGCATCATGGGTGACGACCAACCCAAGTACCTCAACACCGCCGAGACGAGCGTGTTCCATAAAAAGCGAAACCTCTACGGCTTTAACTGGGCCAAGGAGTTTATCGTCGCGCAGGATACGGCCATCGTGGTGGAGGGCTATACCGACTGCATCGCCTGCTGGGAGGCGGGGATTAAAAACGTTGTCGCTACGCTGGGCACCGCACTCACGGAGCATCACGTCAAGACGCTCACCCGCTTTGCCAAGCGCATCGTGTATATGTTCGATGGCGATGCCGCGGGCCAGAAGGCCGCCCGTCGCGCGATTCAATTTATCGAGCAGGATTCGATGGACCTGCGCTGCGTGGTGCTGCCCGACGGCAACGACCCCATGGAGTTCATCACGGCGCATGGTGGACAGGAGCTTCAGGCGCGCATCGACGCTGCCGAGCCGCTCATGGACTTCGTGTACCGTTCGCTGCAGGAGTCGAGCGACATCACCACGCCGGGTGGTCGCGCCAAGGCGCTGGAAGATGCGCTGACGCTCATCTATCCGCTGCGCGATAGCTACATGATCGACACTTACTTTATCCAGATTGCCGACCTGCTTGGCTTGGATCTGGAGACAGTGCGTGCGAGCTCGGGCCGTGTGTTTCGCGATGTCGCCAAGCGCGAGGATGCGGAACGACGTCGTGAGCAGAACTATGAACGCCAGCGGGCGCAACTCGAGCGCTCTGGTAGCGCGGGCGGTCGGACGTCTGGTTCGCAGGGGGCATCTCGCGGTGCTTGGGCATCGGGCGCGACGCCGCCGGTGTCCGTGCCGGTCGAAGAAGAGCCGTATGACTATGTCCCGCTCGATGCCTACGGTGCCGCGCCCGTGGAGGTCGTCGACGATCTTCCGCCGATCGACGTGCCTGATGGTATGGGTGCTGTGCCTGTGGCTGACGGTTCGGGCGCTCCGGCTGCGGCGGCGCCGATGGTTCTTACTGATCTTGAGCGCAAGTCCTTGGCAGGGGAGCGCGAGCTGTTGACGATGCTCACGAGCTACCCCGACCTGTTCCGCACGTATGCCGACCGCATCTGCTCTATCGAGTGGGTTGACCCTCGTCACGAGTCCATCGCATGGGCCGTTCTGGCAACGCCGCCGGGAACCGATCCTGCGGCCTGCATGGATGCGGCGCGCTCGGTGTGTCCCGAGGCGGCAACGCTTGTGAGTGCCGGGCGCATCTCGGCGACGAGCAAGCACCCCACCGAGACGAACATCGTGTTTATGCTCGATACGCTCGAGCTCTACACCATCAAGCGCCGCATGCGTGCCGCACAGGCCAAGCTGCGCCAGGACCGTTCGCTCGATGATGAGGCCCGTCGCGCGCTGACCGTGCAAGCCGCGCAGGATTCGCAGCGTCAACGCGAGCTGCAAAAGTCGATCGGCGGCGTGGCGGACCCGTTCCGTTTGATTGGTCTGGAGGCCGCAGGCACCGAACAGGCCTAGATGTTGTGGTCAAGCAGCGTATTCTCGCCTATATCCAGTCCTCTTTTTGGGTATAGACGTCAATGTGTGTGCTAAAGTAATGAGTCCTGTGGACTATGAAGGGAGAATCTGTGCCAAAAAAGACTGAGAGCACGGGTGCTGGGCTGGAATCCTACGTTGCAAAGCTCATGGGCAACGGCTCAAACAGGACTTCGGTAACCGAGGACGAGATTCAGGTCGCCCTGAAGGATATCGATGTTTCTGACGAGCAGCTCACCGCGGTGTATTCCGCGCTGCGCAATAGTGGCATCCAGATTATCTCCGCGAGCGGAAACGACGACGCCCCCATGGACGTCGACGATGACGATACCGATAACGATACTGACGATTTCGATGACGACGACGAGCACGATTCCGGCTCGCTCGACGATCACGAGCTCAAGATGGCCCGTCAGGCCGACGCCGAGATGGGTTCTTCTAAGAGCAAGAAGAAGCGCACCGTGCGCACGTCCCGTTCACGCTCCCGCGTGCGTGGCATCGATGCCTCCACGGTGATGCTGACCGGCGATCCAGTTCGTATGTACCTCAAGGAGATCGGCAAGGTCGACCTGCTGACCGCTTCCGAAGAGGTCGATCTGGCCATGAAGATCGAGGCCGGTCTCGAGGCCACCGAGAAGCTCGAGGCTGCCGATGCCGGTGAGCTCGAGCTCACGCGTGCCGAGATGCGTCGTCTTACGCGCATTGAGAACGTCGGCCTCGAAGCCAAGCAGGCACTCATCAGCGCAAACCTGCGTCTGGTCGTCTCCATCGCCAAGCGCTATGTCGGCCGCGGCATGCTGTTCCTTGACCTGATCCAGGAGGGCAACCTCGGTCTGATTCGCGCCGTCGAGAAGTTCGACTACCAGAAGGGCTTCAAGTTCTCCACGTACGCCACGTGGTGGATCCGTCAGGCCATTACGCGCGCTATCGCCGACCAGGCCCGTACCATCCGTATTCCCGTGCATATGGTCGAGACCATCAACAAGCTCGTCCGCGTGCAGCGCCAGCTCCTTCAGGACCTGGGTCGCGACCCGACCCCCGAGGAGATCGGTGCCGAGATGGACATGAGCGCCGACCGCGTCCGCGAGATCCAGAAGATCTCGCAGGAGCCCGTGTCTCTCGAGACCCCCATCGGCGAGGAAGAGGATTCCCAGCTGGGCGACTTCATCGAGGACTCCCAGGCCATCGTTCCGCCCGATGCCGCCAGCTTCTCCATGCTGCAGGAGCAGCTTACTCAGGTGCTCGACTCGCTTGCCGATCGTGAGCGCAAGGTTATCGAGCTGCGCTTTGGCCTTGTCGACGGGCATCCCCGCACGCTCGAGGAAGTCGGTCGCGAGTTTGGCGTCACGCGCGAGCGTATCCGCCAGATCGAGTCCAAGACCCTGGCCAAGCTTCGCCACCCGAGCCGCAGCAGCAAGTTGAAGGACTACATCGAGTCATAACCTCGCAAACAAGAAGCGCCCTCAAGCACATCCGCTTGGGGGCGCTTTCATGTGGTCATTGGGGACGTCCCCAATGACTAGGTCGGAAAAATTCTAAAAAAAGTTCTTGCCCTGAGCTGATTCGTCCGTATAATAAACTTCGTTGCTTGAGAGCACGCACCTATTCCTCGGTAGCTCAATGGTAGAGCACGCGGCTGTTAACCGCGCTGTTGTAGGTTCGAGTCCTACCCGGGGAGCCAGAATTTCTCAGCCCATTCCGCTGGGCTTTTTAATTCCTCGGTAGCTCAATGGTAGAGCACGCGGCTGTTAACCGCGCTGTTGTAGGTTCGAGTCCTACCCGGGGAGCCAGGTTGTAAAACCCGTCGCTTATGCGGCGGGTTTTTTCATGCCGCGACCACTTGACTCGAACGTTGCCATATCAACATTTCGTGTCGAGGATGTAATCCCGCGACCCACCACCTCAACATGGCGCGGTCGTTGTAGAATATTGCAATGATTGCTCCCACGACATGGTGCCGCGAGCACCAGATAAGGAGATTCTTGTGTCTGAGACCATTAACGGCAGCCTGAGCGTCTCGAACGACGTTATTGCCGATATTGCCGGTTATGCCGCGATGACGTGCTATGGCGTCGTCGGTATGGCTGAGCAGCTCCAGGGCGCCGAGAGCGTGCGCCTGCTTGCCGGTCAGCGCCTCCGCAAGGGCGTGCTTGTCTCCGCCGACGAGAACGGCCTTACGGTCGATCTTCACGTCGTGCTCGAGAACGGCGTCAACATGAAGTCCGTCTGCCACAATCTTTCGAGCTCCGTTGCCTTCACCCTGCAGGAGATCGCCCAGATCGATCCCGCCAGCCTTAAGATCGGCATCCATATCGACGCGCTCAAGAGCCGTCTGAACTAGCATCCGAAAACGGAGATTCAAATACCCATGATTGCAAAGACCATTCGCACCTGTTTTCCGATCGCTGCGGCTGCCGTTTCCGACAAGGCCGAGGAGATCAATAAGCTCAATGTCTTCCCCGTGCCCGACGGTGACACCGGCACCAACATGTCGCTCACGCTCGCCTCGGTGACCAAGGAGCTTTCCGCCCTTCCCG
The DNA here is from genome assembly GCF_040092425.1 of Collinsella sp. CLA-ER-H3. Taxonomy (NCBI): domain Bacteria; kingdom Bacillati; phylum Actinomycetota; class Coriobacteriia; order Coriobacteriales; family Coriobacteriaceae; genus Collinsella; species Collinsella sp. CLA-ER-H3. The sequence continues at coordinate 124,261 of NZ_JBBNLP010000005.1, read as the reverse complement.
CCGACGCCGACATGGAGGCCATCGCCGGCGCCATCACCCACGGTTCCCTGATGGGCGCCCGCGGCAACTCCGGTGTCATCACCTCGCAGATCCTGCGCGGTGTGGCCGAGGGTCTCGTTTCTGCCGATGAGCCCATTACGTCCGCCAACATCGCCTATGCGTTCCGCCGAGCCGTCAAGGTCGCCTTCCAGGCCGTCCGCAAGCCCATCGAGGGCACGATCCTCACGGTGCTGCGCGATGTCTCGACCAAGGCCGACGAGTGCGAGAAGAAGAAGTTCTCGGCCGAGGACGCGCTCGACGCTATCGTCGTCGAGGCATATCAGTCTGTCGCCCGCACGCCCGACCTGCTGCCCGTTCTGAAGGAGAACGGCGTGGTCGACTCCGGCGCCTTTGGCTTTGCTATTTTCCTTGAGAACTTTGTAGCCGCCGCTCTTGGCCGCAGCACCGTTGTCGAGGATTTCTCCGCCACGTTTGATTCCGCTGGCTCTGCCCGCGACGCGGCCCTTGGTCGTGTTGAGATCGAGGCCAACGACGATTGGGAGGGCTCGGAGTTCCGCTACTGCAACGAGTTCCTCTTTAAGGCCGACGCTCCCTTTGACGAGGACGAGTGCCTTAAGTTCCTGGGCTCCATGGGCGACTGCGAGCTGCTCGTGGGTGCCTACCCCGACTACAAGATTCACGTGCACTCCAACACCCCCAACCTGGTGCTCGAGCACATGCTTCAGCTTGGTCAGATCTATGAGGTCTTTATCCACAACATGGAGATGGAGGCCCACGACCGTACCGCCAAGATCCACGAGGATCAGGAGAAGGCCGCCGAGCCCGCGAAGGCCCTGGGCTTTGTCGCCGTTGCCGCCGGTTCCGGCGAGGCCGACATCCTCAAGTCCCTCGGCGTCGACGTGATCGTGTCGGGTGGTCAGACCATGAACCCCTCGACTGCAGATCTGCTGGGCGCCGTCGACCAGGTCAACGCGACCTCGGTCATCATCCTGCCCAATAACGGCAACATCCGCATGGCCGCCGAGGCCGCTGCCTCTGCCTGCACCGACAAGAAGGTCGCCGTCGTTCCCACCAAGACCGTTCCGCAGGCCTTCTCCGCGCTGTTCGCGGTCCTGCCCGATTCCGAGCTCGAGGATGCCGTCGCCGCTATGGTCGACGCCATCAGTGAGGTTCGCGATGGCGAGGTCACCCGTGCCGTGCGCGATTCCAGCGCCTCCGACGGCTCTCCGATTCACTCCGGTGACGTCATGGGTATCATTGCCGGCTCCATCGATGTGGTCGGCTCCGACGTGAAGCAGGTCACGCTCGATTGCATCAACCGAATGCAGGAGGAAGAGGAGGGCGACGCGCTGACGATTCTGGCCGGCGAGGAGCTGTCCGATGAGGCCTTCCAGGAGATTGTCGACGCCATTGAGGAGGCCCAGCCCGATCTGGAGATTGACGCCCATCGTGGCGAGCAGCCGCTCTATCCCGTGATCTTCTCGATCGAGTAGGCAACTGCCTATGTCCGAACTGTGCTCCGTGCCGCGCGTCTCGGAGCGCTTTGCCCAGAGCAATGCGCTCGACGAGGATATCGCGCGACTCAAATATGTTTCGGGTAAACGTGAGGAGGCCCTTCGCCGTCTGGGAATTCGGACGGTGGGGGACCTCCTTCTCCATATCCCTCATCGATACCTCGACTTTACGCGCTCCTGGTCCATCGAGATGGCGCCCATCGGTACCGTGTGCACCATCATCGCCACGGTCGACCGTATCGTCCAAAAGCAGCCGCGTCCGCGCATGCAGGTGACCGAGGTCTCACTCGTTGACGAGACGGGTGTACTGCAGGTCGCCTTTTTCCGCCAGCCCTGGATTGCCCAGCAGCTTAAGCAAGGCGACCGCCTGGCCGTGATGGGCAAGGTCGAGTTTGCCTACGGCTTTAAGCAGATGGCCTCGCCGCGCTTTGAAAAGCTTGAGGAAGGGCGCGCCGCGGGCACTATCCTGCCGGTCCATTACGTGAGTGATGGCGTGAGCCAAGCGTGGATGCGCCGCATCGTAAGTGGCGCGCTCGAGGTCGTCGGCAATCCCTTTGATCCCATTCCGGCACGCTTACGCGTTAAACGTCGCCTGATGAGCAATGCTCGTGCGCTTCGATCGATCCACTTTCCCTCGAGCATGGCTGAGCGCGATATCGCGCGCGCACGGCTTGCCTACGAGGAGTGCCTCTACCTGCAGCTGGCGCTGCGCCTGCGCAACGACGGCGGCCTGGTCGATGTGGTGCCCTATGCCCACACCGCGGGCGAGCACCTGGCCGCGCTCAAGCAGGCCCTGCCGTTTTCGCTGAGCGACGAGCAGGAGGCCGCGTTCCAAGATATCCTGCTCGATATGTGCGATGGCGGGCGCGTGATGAACCGCCTGCTGCTGGGCGATGTCGGTACCGGCAAGACCGCCGTTGCCGCCTGCGCGCTGGCTGTGGCTGCCGATAGCGGCACGCAGGCCTGCGTTATGGCGCCCACGGGCGTGCTGGCGCGTCAATATGCCGATAAGACCGGCCCTCTGCTCTCGCAGGCTGGCATGACCTGGGCGCTCCTGACGGGCGCCACGCCGGCGGCCGAGCGCGAGCAGATCCATTCCCAGCTGGAATCGGGCGAGCTCGATGTCCTCTTTGGCACCCACGCGGTGCTTTCGGATAACGTGGCGTTTAAGCATCTGTCGCTCGTGGTCATCGATGAGCAGCACCGGTTTGGCGTCGGCCAACGTAACGCCCTGCGCGCTAAGGGCCCGGGTGCCGATCTGCTCGTTATGACGGCAACGCCCATCCCGCGTACGCTGGCGCTTTCGGTCTACGGCGATCTGGACACGAGCATCATCCGCCATCGGCCCGTCCCTGGCGCTGGCGTGACGACACGCGTACTCACCGAGTCGAGCCGCGACCTTGCCTATGGCGCCATCCGCGAGGCGCATGAAAAGGGTCAGCAAGCCTACGTGATTTGCCCGCTCGTGGAGCCGAGTGACTCGGCCGATGAGTTGGAGGACGTTCCCGGTATCGCCCGCGACGACGAGGGCCGCGTGGCGGTCCCCGTGCCGCTGCACGATACAGCGACCGAGCTCGACCGACTGCGCCTGGCGTTGCCGGGTCTTGCCATCGAGCGCCTTCACGGCCGCATGCCAGCGGGGGAGAAGGACCAGGTTATCGATGCCTTCAAGCGTGGCGAGATCGACGTTCTCGTCTCGACTACGGTGGTCGAGGTGGGCGTCGACGTGCCCAACGCCACCGTCATGGTCATCGAGAATGGCGAGCGCTTTGGGTTGGCGGCCTTGCACCAGCTGCGCGGGCGCGTGGGCCGCGGCAGCGTGTCGGGTACGTGCCTGGTCATGACGCACTCCAAGGGCAATGGCGGCGCGTCGGCGGCACAAGACCGCCTCCAGTCACTCGAGAAGACCTCGGACGGCTTTACGCTCGCCCAGATGGATCTGCGTTTGCGCCACGAGGGCGAGATTCTTGGCTACCGTCAGCATGGCGGCGCGACCCTGCGCTTTGTGGACCTGGACGCCGACGAGGAATTGATCGAATGGGCCCATTTGGACGCGGTCGAGCTCTTGCGGTATGCTTGCAACCTTGACTCTGTGGCGACGCGCCCCCTACGCGATGCGGTCGCCATGCGGTATCGACATATCTTTAAGGAGGTCAGCGGAGGATGAGAATCATCGGCGGCGAATGGCGCGGTCGTAAGATCGAGGAGCCCCGTGGTCGCGATGTCACCCGCCCCACGACCGATCGTGTGCGCGAGGCATGCGCATCTATGGTCATGTCGGCATTCGACTTCGATCTTGACGAGGTCTGCGTGCTGGACGCCTTTGGCGGCTCCGGCGCTTTGGGTATCGAGATGCTCTCACGTGGTGCCCGCTCGCTCACGACGTTCGAGATCGATCGGAATGCCGCGCGGCTCATTACCAAGAATATCGAGTCGCTCTGCCGTGACCGTGCGCGTTGGCGCGTGGTAACGGGCGACATGCTGGCGAGTGCCTCGCGCGGTCGTGTGCCGGGCGGCCCCTTTGATCTGGTCCTGCTCGATCCGCCCTATGCTTTTGGCGCCGAGCCGGTCGAGGAGCTGCTGCAAAACCTAGCTCAGCAAGGCTTGCTGGTGCAGGGCGCCTACGCGCTCTTTGAGCACGCCGCGGCCGATACGGGCGCTCATCCAGCTGGTTTTGAGACCGTGCGGGAGAAGCGCTATGGCATTACTTCGGTTGACTTGCTGCGCTGGGCGGCCGAGGACGAGAACGACCATGCTGACGAGAACGAAAATGACGAGGATGTGCCATCGGAGGACGTCCATGAGTGACACCATTAACCGCGTAATCGTCCCGGGCACCTTCGATCCCATCACGTTTGGCCATATCGACGTCATCCGCCGCGCCCGCCGCATTTTTCCCAGCGTGATCGTGGCCGTTGCCGAGTCGCAGGGCAAAAACGGCGTCGGCACCACGTTTAGGCTCGACGAGCGCGTGGCGCTGGCCCGTGAAGCGCTCGGTGATATTGACGGCGTCGAGGTACTGCCCTTCACCGGCCTCTTGGTCGATTTTGCCCGCGAACAGGGAGCAGGAGCCGTGGTCAAGGGCCTGCGTGCCATGACCGACTTTGAGTATGAGCTGCAGCAGGCCGACCTCAACTACCGCCTGGATAACGAGCTGGAGTCCATCTTTGTCATGAGTGCGCCGCAGTACGGCTATATTTCGAGCTCGGTGGTTCGCCAGATTGCCTCGCTCGGTAGCGACGTCTCTAATTTTGTTCCGTCCAGTGTGGTCAAGGCGCTCAAACATCGCTTTTCGTGACGTTTTTTAATGCCTGGTGGCATGTGGTAAACTAACACGATGATATGTTACCTATGAAAGGAGACCGGATGCCGGGCGAGAATTTTCCTGGCGACAGGATCGTGAGTCTTGTCGACGAGCTCGAGGGGCTCATCGAAGAGGCTAAGACGCCGTTCGGCAAGAACGCCCAGATGAAGGTTATCGACGCCGACGTCTTCTTTAACATCCTCGACGAGATTCGCATGAGCTATCCCGAGGAATGGCAGAAGTCCCGCCGTATCCTCAAGGAGCGCGAGGAGCTTATGGCTTCCGCCGCCGCTCAGGCCGATTCCATCATCGCCGATGCTCAGCAGCAGGCCCTCACCATTGCCGGTGAGCAGGAGATCGTCCGCTTAGCGCAGCAGCAGGCCGACGATATCCGCGACCGCGCCCAGCAGTATGAGCGTGAGACGCGCTATGCCGCCGAGGACTACGCCGAGCAGGTCTTTACGCACCTCGAGGAGAACCTCAAGAGCCTGACCGGCACCGTCACCCGTTGTCGCCAGCAGCTCAACGAGGGTGCCGCCCAGCAGAATGGTCAGTGGTAATGGCTGAGTTCCCGAGCGTCACCGTCAATCTTTCCGAGCAGCTCGAGTTTCCCGGAGACTCGTATCCGCTGACCGGCAAGGTCGATGTCGTCACCTATACGGTGGGCGAGAAGGAGTACCAGCTGCAGGACGGCATTGACTACGACGTGGTCTTTACCAATGCCGGCACCGGTGTTCTGCTTACGGGCATGGTCCGCGCGCACGCCACCGGTGAGTGCGACCGTTGCCTGGAGCCCGCTTCGTTTGATATCGCCGGTGAGATTGAGGAATTCTATCTCTTTAACGAGCCCGAGGATCCCGAGGCCTACGAAGACGGCTACGAGTTGCTGGGCGAGGACCGCATCGTCGATCTGGGTGAGCCCATCAACGACGCGGTCGTCATGGACACGCCGTTCGTTGTCCTGTGCAAGCCCGATTGTCGCGGCCTTTGCCCCACTTGCGGTTGCAATCTCAACGTCGAGCAATGCGATTGCGCCGCTCAAGCAGAGGCCGAATGGGCCGCTGCCACGGAAAATCCATTTGCAGCATTGAAGAATCTCAAGCTTGACGAGTAAAACTGTGGTAGTATCGCTACTTGCGCGTAATCGCCACACTGGATAGTTCATAAGGAAGGTCACTATGCCCGTACCTAAACAAAAGCAGGGTCGTATCCGCACTCACACCCGCCGTTCCGCCAACATGAAGATCTCGGCTGCGGCTCAGTCCACGTGCCCCCGTTGCGGTGCTGTCAAGCTCCCGCACCACGTGTGCCCCAGCTGCGGTTTCTACAAGGACCGCGAGGTTATCGTTACCGAGTAACGGTATACTCTGGATGCGATGCCGTTCCAACTGGAACCACAATGGCCGGCTCAATGAGTCGGCCATTTTTGTATAAGGAGCATGTATATGAGTAACGTTCGCGTTTGTGTAGACGTTGTGGGCGGAGACGAGAAGCCTCAGGTTGTCCTCGACGGTATCGAGGCGGCGCTTGCGGCGGATCCCGATATCGAGGTCTTGGCCGTCGGTCCCGCAGAGATCGTGAACCCCTTTGCCGCGGCTCACGCTCGTGTTGAGGCCTTGGAGGCGCCCGATGTCATCGCCATGGATGACGATCCCATTCGAGCCGTGATGACTAAGCGCAAGTCCTCGATCGTGCTTGCCTGCCGCGCTATCAAGAAGGGTAACGCGGACGCGTTCTTCTCTGCCGGCTCCACCGGCGCCATGACCGCTGCCGCTACCGCCTATGTGACGCCATTTAGGTATCAGGCCGAAGGCAAGAAGCAGCCGGTGCGTCCGTGCCTCACCAATGCATTGCCCAACCGCGCCGGCGGCCTGACGGTCCTGTGCGACATGGGCGCCAACCCCGATGTCGAGGTCGACGACATGGTGCGTTTTGCCCAGATGGGTAGCGCCTATGCGCGCGTCGTCCTGGGCATTGAGCATCCCCGCGTCGGTTTGCTCGGCAACGGCACCGAGGATGAGAAGGGCTCCAACTTTACCAAGGCGTGCTTCCCTGCCATGAAGGCCGCCGTTCCCGGCTTTGTGGGCAACTGCGAGGGCACCGACCTGACCTCGGGTAACTTTGACGTCGTCGTTGCCGATGGCCTGTCGGGTAACATCGCGCTTAAGGCAACCGAGGGCGCCGCTAAGTTTTTGCTGCAAGAGCTCAAGGGTGCCTTTATGGCTTCGCTGGGCACCAAGATCGCCGCGTTGCTCATCAAAAAGCAGATGCGCGAGATCAAGGCAAAGCTCTCGGGCGATGCTAAGGGCGGCGCCATTCTGCTGGGCCTGCGTGGCGTGGTCCTGATCGGCCACGGTGCCACCTCGGTCGAGGCCGTCAAAAACGGTACGCTCGCCGCGGCGGAGGCCGTGCGCGCCGGGCTGGTCGAGAACGTCGCCAACTCTATGGACGGCATCGTTTTGTAGGAGCGAGTTAGAGCTCTGTTATGTGCCTCGTGGCCTTCGTCGTGGGGTAGAATCAAAACCGTGTCTTGGCGCTGCGCTTGCGGCGCCAGCGCGTTGATGTTCACGCAATACGAGAGGAAGCGCTATGGACCGCTCCGAAATCTTCGATAAGATCGCCGAAGTTGCCGCTGACGTTCTGGGCGTCGATGTCGCCGACATTAGCGACGAGACTACCTTTGACGATCTCGATGCCGATTCGCTCGAGCGTCTGCAGCTGGTGACGGCCATCGAGGACGAGTTCGACCTCGAGATCGATGACGAGACCCTGCTGTCGCTCAACTCTGTCGCCGACGCTGTCGACGCTATTGAAAACGCCAAGGAGGACTAAGTCTTGGCTTTATCTCAACGACTCGCGCGCGCCCAGGAGATCCTGGGCCACGTGTTCAATAACAAGGTGCTGCTGCGCGCGGCGCTCACGCACCCCTCTGCCGTGGAGGGGCAGCCCGTTTCGGCGAGCTATGAGCGCCTTGAGTTTTTGGGCGATTCCATTTTGGGCGCCGTGGTTGCCCGTTCGCTCTTTGAGTCCTATCCCGAGTTTGACGAGGGCAAGCTTACGCGCCTGAAGGTGTCCCTTGTCTCGGGTGCCACGCTGTCCGAGGTGTCTCACGAGCTGGGCATCGACGACATCATCATCTTTGGTGCCTCCGAGACCGGCACGGGTGCGCGCGGCCTGCATTCGGCGCTCGAGAACGTCTACGAGTCGCTCGTGGGCGCCCTGTACCTGGATGCCGGCTGGGATGCGGCGGCGGAGTTCATCCACCGTACGCTTAAGCCGCACCTGGCCTCCGAGCGTGCTGAGCACCCCGCGAACCCTAAGTCGTTCTTACAGGAGTGCGTGCAGGCAGACGGCCACGAGCCTCCTGCGTATAAGCTGGTCGGCTCCGAGGGCCCCGCGCATGCGCCCACCTTTACCGCCGTGGTGCTCATCGACGGTATCCGCCAGGGCCGCGGCACCGGTTCCTCTAAGAAGGAGGCCGAGGGAGCCGCTGCGCTCGAGGCACTCGACCGCATGGGCTACACCACCAACGGCGTGATTCTGAACAAGAAGCCTGTTTAAGCGAGGAGCCGTGTATCTCAAGTCCCTCACGCTCAAAGGGTTCAAGTCGTTTGCCGACCGCGCCCATATGACGTTTGAGCCGGGCCTGACCGTCATCGTCGGTCCCAACGGCTCGGGAAAATCGAACATCTCCGACTCGATTCTGTGGGTCCTGGGCGAGCAGAGCGCCAAGCAGCTGCGCGGCCAGGCCATGGAGGACGTCATCTTCTCGGGCTCGTCGGCGCGCAAGCCGGTGGGTGTGGCCGAGGTCACGCTGGTGCTCGATAACTCGGACCATATGCTGCCTGTCGACTTTGACGAGGTCGCCATCACCCGTCGTATGTACCGCTCGGGCGAAAGCGAGTACCTCATCAACTCGAGCCCGTGCCGCCTGATGGACATCCAGGATATCCTGCACGATTCGGGACTGGGCAAGGATACGCATTCCATCATCAGCCAGGGCAAGCTCGATGCCATTTTGCAGAGCCGCCCCGAGGAGCGCCGTGCCCTCATTGAGGAGGCCGCCGGCATCTCCAAGCACAAGCGTCGCAAGGAACGTGCGCTCAAAAAGATTAAATCGATGGACGAGCACCTGACCCGTGCCCGTGATATCAACAAGGAAATCGCCCGTCAGCTGCGACCGCTGGAGCGTCAGGTCGATCGCGCGCGCAAGTACAAAGAGCTGTCCTCGCGCGCGAACGAGCTTACGCAGATGCTGGCCGTCGACGAGCTTCGTTCGCTGCAGTCGCAGTGGAACGACCTGGAGAGCCGCTCCAAGGAGGGCGCTGCCGAGCTTGAGCTTGCGCAGTACCGCCTGGGCGAAAAGGAGCGCGAGCTCGAGAAGCTCCAAGTTATGCTCGAAGAAAAGGGCCTGTTTGTGGGCGACTTGGGCGAGCAGCGCCGCCATATGCAAGATGTGGTCGGTCGCATTAACTCAGACATGCGTCTGCTCGAGGAAAAGGGCCATAACATGGTGTCGCGCCTGTCCGACATGCGCGGCCAGATCTCGAGCTCCGAGCATCAGCGCCGTCGCGTGGTCGAGGAGCTCGAGGATGCACGTGCCCAGCTTGAGGAAGTTACCGGTGCGCACATGCAGGCCCAGGAGGACGTTGATGCCGCTGGTCCTGCCGCCGCCGAGCTCCACGAGCGTCGCGTTGCGCTCGACAATCAGATTTCGCAGCTCACGCGCGAACAGCGCGATGTGCAGCGCGTTGCCGATAATGCTGCGCTCGAGCTCGCCAAGGTGAAGGACTCGCTGAGCAACGCCGAGGTCGAGGACAACATGTATGCCTCGCGCCTGGAGCAGATTGATGAACAGCTCGAGGAGGTCACGGCATCGCTTGATAGCCGCCGCAACCGTGCTGAGGAGCTTGAGAGCGCCCTTGAGGCGGCTCGTCAGGCCCAGAGCGATGCGCGCGAGGCCACCGAGACGGCGCGCGCTGCCCTCAAGGACCTGCGTGCCCGCGAGAGCGAGGCACGCAACAAGCTGTCCGAGGTGCGCTCGGAGCTTGCCAGCCAAAAGAAGCTTGATGCTCGCATGGCCGACAGCTCGCCGCTCGTAAGCCGTCTGGTGGGCGCGCTGGGCGACGATGTCTCGGGTCGTCTGGGCGATGTGCTCGAGGCCCCTCGTGAGCTTGAGGGCCTGGTTGAGCAGCTGCTCGCCGGCGATATCGATGCCCTGTTGTTCGATAACGCTGCCGCACTTGAGCGCGCCGGTCGCGCCGCCCTGGACCAGAAGAAGGCCTCGGGCGAGGCGCTGCTGGTGGCGCGCAGCGTGAGTGGCTCTGCGGCTGCCGAGGGTGCCGCCGGTACCCGTCTTGTTGATCGTCTGTCCGTGCGTGCGGGCTACGGTCCGGTCGTCGAGGCATTGCTCGGCGGCTATTACGTGGTCGATGACCTTTCTACCGCCCTGGCTGCGCCTGTAGTTGACGGTGTGACCTACGTGACTCCCGATGGCGCACGCGTTGCCTGCGGCGGCTTGGTTCGCGTGGGGGTCGATGCCGGCGAGGCTTCGGGCGCTCTGGAGCGCAAGCGTCGTATCCGCGAGCTGGAAGGCCTGGAGCCCGATCTTGCTACCGTGTTTGAGCGTGTTTCGGATCAGGTCGTCGAGGCCAACGCTGCCGTCGAGGAGGCCCGTGCTGCCGAGGGCGATGCTGCCGGCGAGATCGCCCGCCTTGAGGGCGAGCGTCGCTCCCTGCTGTCCGAGATCGGCCGCCTGGAGCAGAGTGCCAACAATGCCGAGGTCGAGCGCGTGCGCATTTCCAAGCGCCGCGAGCAGGCCGCAGAGGCCGTTCGTGCCGCACGTCCGCGCGTGGACGAGCTCACTCGTTCGCGTGACGAGGCCCGTGCGCAGGCGAGCGACTTAGGCTTGCAGATTGCCGAGGCCAACGACGAGCTCGATCGCGTGCGTCGCGACGACTCCGAGGCCGCCGGTAAGCTCGCCGACGCTAAGGTGCGCCTGGCTCAGACGAGCGAGCGCCTGCGTTCGCTGAAGGGCCGTGTGCCCGATCTTGAGCATCGCCTGGAGGGTATCGACCGTCGTATCCGCGGGACACGCCAGGCCTCGCGCTCGCTTGAGCTGCTGCGCCTTCGCGTCGACCCCATGCACGAGCGCTATTCTGCCCTGTTGGAGCGCGCCTCGGACTGGGCTGCGCGCCTGCGCGATCAGGCCTCGCTCGAGGAGGCGGACTCGGCTTCGCTTAAGAAAACCATCGAGGACGCCAAGACCGAGGTCGCCCACGCCAAGGAGCGGGTCGATGCTGCCACGGCGACGCAAAACGAGTTCAAGGTCGCACGCGGCAAGCTCGAGGTTCAGGTCGAGGCTGCTATCAAGGCCATCACCGCCGATGGCACTACGGTGCTCGAGGAGGCGCTCATGCTGCCGGCGCCCACCGACCGCGACGCCGCCGAGCGCGAGCTCAACCAGCTCGTGCGCCAGATCAACAACTTGGGTCCTGTGAACCAAGTCGCCATGGAGGAGTACGAGCAGCTCAAGCGCCGTGCCGATTACATCGAGGAGCAACTTGCCGATCTGGAGAGCGCGCGCAAGGCGCTCACCAAGATCACCGTGGCGATCGACCGCAAGATGCGCAAGGCGTTCCTGGTGACGTTTGAGAAGGTTGATGCGAACTTCCGCGAGATCTTCGCCATGCTGTTCCCGGGTGGCCAGGCACATCTGGAGATGACCGACCCCGAGCATCCGGCCGAGACGGGCATCGAGGTCGTGGCGCAGCCGCGCGGCAAGCGCATCACCAAGATGATGCTCATGTCGGGCGGCGAGAAGAGCCTGACGGCGCTCGCCTTGCTCTTTGCCGTGTATCGCACGCGCACGGTGCCGTTCTATGTGCTGGACGAGGTCGAGGCCGCGCTCGACGACGCCAACCTGTCCAAGCTCATCGGCGCCCTCGATGTGCTGCGTTCCGATACGCAGCTCTTGGTAATCTCGCATCAGCGCCGTACTATGGAGGATGCTGACGTTCTCTACGGCGTCTCGATGCAAGCCGACGGCGTCAGTCGCGTCGTCTCGCAAAAACTCGATCGCGAAACCGGAAAGGTCGTGAATGCATAATGGGATTCTTTGACGCACTCTCGCGCGGACTTGAGCGCAGCCGCGAGGCCCTCAACGAGGTCTTCTACTTTGGCGGCGAGGTCGACGAGGATTTTTGGGAGGACCTTGAGGACACCCTCGTTATGGGTGACATGGGTGCCGAGGTCGCCATTCAGGTCTCCGATGACCTGCGTGACGCCGCTGCCAAGAAGAACCTCAAGACCGCCCCGCAGCTTCGCCGCGCCCTGGCCGAGCAGCTCGAGGGCCATTTTGTGCCTGTTGAGCGCGATCCGTTTTCCGATACGCCGAGCTGCGTGCTGTTTGTCGGCATCAACGGTGCCGGCAAGACCACCACGGTCGGCAAGATTGCGAGCGCCATGGCCGCCCGCGGCAAGAACGTGGTGATCGGTTCGGCCGACACCTTCCGCGCCGCTGCCATCGAGCAGCTCGATGTGTGGGGTCAGCGTGCCGGCGTACCGGTTATCAAGCGTGACCGCGGCTCCGATCCGGCGAGCGTGTGCTATGACGTGCTCGACGAGGCCGATAAGCGCGGCAGCGACCTGGTGCTCATCGATACCGCCGGCCGTCTGCACACGAGTCCCGAGCTCATGCGCGAGCTCGCCAAGGTGGTTAATGTGACCCGTAAGCGCGCCGCCAATATGGCCGCCGGTCCCATGCCGGTCTCGGTCGTGCTTGTGATCGATGCCGCCACTGGTCAGAACGGTCTGAACCAGGCGCTCGAGTTTAACGAGGCGCTGGGCCTGGACGGTATTATCATGACTAAGCTCGACGGAACGGCTAAGGGTGGTATCGCCATGGCCGTGGCCGAGAAGCTCAAGCTCCCGATCCTTCGCATCGGCGTGGGCGAGCAGGTCGATGACCTGCAGGAGTTTAACGCCAAAGATTTCTGCCGCGCCCTGGTGGGCGAGTCCAACTAAGGAGTGACTAGTGTTTGATTCCCTGAGCGATCGCCTCAACGACACATTTGACCGTCTACGCGGCAAGGGTAAGCTGACCGAGGCCGATATCACTTCAGCCATGCGCGACATTCGCATGGCACTGCTCGAGGCCGACGTTAACTTTAAGGTCGTCAAGGAGTTCGTCGCCAAGACCAAGGAGCGCTGCATGACCGCCGAGGTCATGGAGTCGCTGTCGCCGGCGCAAAACGTCGTCAAGATCGTGCTCGACGAGCTCACCGAGATGCTCGGCTCAACCGAGAGTAAGCTCGTCTTTAGCAACCGCATTCCCAATGTCATCATGCTCGTGGGCCTGCAGGGCTCTGGTAAGACCACGGCGGCCGTAAAGCTGGCCTACCTGCTCAAGAAGCAGGGCCGCTCGCCGCTGCTCGCCGCGTGCGACGTCTACCGTCCCGCCGCTGCCGACCAGCTGGCCACGCTCGGTGGCGAGATCGGCGTGCCGGTCTTCCGCGGTGACGGCGCGCACCCGGTCGACATTGCCAAGGGTGCCATCCAGGAGGCCGTCGACCACCTGCGCGACGTGGTCATTGTCGATACCGCCGGTCGTCTTCAGATCGACGAGCAGATGATGCAGGAGGCCGTCGACATCAAGAAGGCCGTCAAGCCCGACCAGGTGCTGATGGTCGTCGATGCCATGACCGGCCAGGATATCGTCAACGTCGTCTCGACCTTCGCCGATCGCACCGACTTTGATGGCGTGATTATCTCCAAGCTTGACGGCGATGCCCGTGGCGGTGGCGCACTTTCGGTGCGTCAGGTGACCGGCAAGCCCATCAAGTTCGTGAGCATGGGCGAGAAGCCTGATTCGCTGGAGCCGTTCTATCCCGATCGCATGGCCAAGCGAATCTTGGGCATGGGCGATGTCGTAGGCATTATCGAGAAGGCCCAGGAGGCAGCCGATGCAGAGCAGCTCGAGGCTGCCGAGCGTATGCTGCGCGAGGGCTTTACCATGAACGATATGCTCGACCAGATGAAGGCCGTCAAGAAGATGGGCGGCATGAAGGGTATCCTGGGCATGCTCCCCGGCGGACAGCGTGCGCTCAACCAGATGGGCGGCAACCTGGATGAGGGCATCTTCGATAAGAACGAGGCCATCATCATGTCGATGACCAAGGAGGAGCGCCTGCGTCCCTCCATCATCAACGGTCAGCGTCGCGCGCGTATCGCCAAGGGCGCCGGCGTAACCCCCACCGAGGTCAATAGCCTTATGAAGCAGTGGGGCGAGATGAATAAGATGATGGGCCGCATGCGCACAATGGCCAATCAGGCGCAGGCCGGCGGCAAGAAGGGCAAGAAGGGTAAGAAGGGCAAAAAGATGCGCATGCCCAATATCCCCGGCCTGGACGCTATGGGCCTGGGCGGCATGGGCGGCCTGGGTACGGGCGGCCCCAAGTCCGATATGGACCTGCTGCGCCAGATGGAAGCGCAGATGCGCAACAAGAAGTAACGACTAGTTGAGTCGTGTATGGCGAAGGCCGCCTGGATGGTACTCCAGGCGGCCTTCGCCGTTCGTTCGCAGGTTGTCGCACGCGCGGAAGCGTGCTGGCGCCGGGGTATGTGCCGCTAGTGGCAGCCGCAGCCCTCATGTCCGTCGTGGTCGTGATGGCCGTGACAGCCGCAGGACTCGCCATGCTCATGGGTGTGCTCGTGGTCATGTCCATGGCAGTCGCAGGTGGCCTCGCCGTTCTGTGCGAGCGTGCCGGCAATGAGGGCCTCGACGCAGGCATCGCAGCTGCCCTGGGCGCCCGCATAGACCGTGATGCCGGCTTGGGCAAGCGCGTTGATAGCGCCGCCGCCGATACCGCCGCAAATGAGCGTGTCAACGCCACCGTTGGCAAGCAGGCCCGCCAAGGCGCCGTGACCGGTGCCACCGGTGCCTACGACCTGCTCGTTGAGCACCTTGCCATCCTGGATGTCGTAGATCTTGAACTGCTCGCTGCGGCCAAAGTGCATAAAGATGTTGCCGTTGTCGTACGTTGTTGCCACCCTCATGGTGCCGACCTCCTTTGCTGGCCATGCGGCCGTCGTCGTGGTGATGGGGGAGTACGCGATGTTGCCGCCTTCGATGACGATCGCCCGTCCATTGACCAGCGCGTTTGCCACCTTGCGATGCGCGCGACTGCTGATTGCCGCCACCGTGGCGCGGGCGATACCCATGTGCAGGGCGACGGCCTCCTGATTGAGGCCCTCCAGATCGCACAGGCGCAGTACTTCGAGCTCATCGACCGTCATATCGATAGCGTCTCCGCTGGCAAGGCCATCGGGGGTAAAGCCGCGATATTCGGGGATGATCCCAACGCGGCGCAGTTTTTCGCGTCTTCCAGCCATACACTCTCCAAATCTGACATATGTCAACAATAGAATAGCGAACGTGCGGATTTGCGCAAGGAATTTCTGGCATATGTCAGAAAATGAGGGCTTATGTTTGGGCTGTGGGGCCGGGTGCGCCTGGGCTACAATAAAAATCGCTTATAGGCGACTGACAGGAGGGTCAATGAGCAAGGCTGATCAACAGTTTGTAGCCATGTGCCGCGACATTCTGGACCATGGCACCACCACCGAGGGCCAAAAGGTCCGCCCAGTGTGGGAGGATGGCACCCCTGCCTATACCATTAAAAACTTTGGCGTCACGGCACGCTACGACCTGCGCGAGGAGTTCCCCGCACTTACGCTGCGTCGTACGGCGCTCAAGTCCGCCATGGACGAGATCCTGTGGATCTATCAAAAGAAGTCCAATAACGTGCATGACCTCAATAGTCACATTTGGGATGAGTGGGCTGACGAGACCGGCTCCATCGGCAAGGCCTACGGGTATCAGATTGGGCAGAAGAGCCATTATGCCGAGGGCGACTTTGACCAGATGGACCGCGTGCTGTACGACCTTAAGCACACGCCGTACAGCCGCCGCATTATGACGAACACCTATGTGTTTAGCGATCTGTCCGAGATGCACCTGTATCCGTGCGCCTACAGCGTGACGTATAACGTCACGCAGCGCCCGCAGGATGACAAACCGACGCTCAATATGATTCTCAACCAGCGCAGCCAGGATATTTTGGCCGCGAACAACTGGAACGTGTGCCAGTACGCCATTCTGCTCATGATGGTTGCGCAGTCGGTCGATATGATTCCCGGCGAGCTGCTGCATGTGATCGCCGACGCCCATATCTACGACCGTCATGTCGATATCGTCCGCGAGCTTATCGAGCGTCCGCAGTTTGCGGCTCCCAAGGTAACGCTTAACCCCGATGTGCATGATTTCTACGCGTTTACGACCGACGACCTGATCGTGGAGGGCTACGAGCACGGTCCGCAGGTTAAGAACATTCCCATTGCGGTGTAGGTGACGCGCATGACGTGTAAGCTTTCTGCCATTGTCGCCGTGTGCGATGACTGGGGCATTGGTTGCGAGGGCGACATGGTCGTCTTCAATCGCGCCGATATGCGCCATTTTGTGGCGTGTACCAAGGGGTGCCCGGTCATTATGGGGCGCAAGACCCTGCTGAGTTTTCCCGGCGGGCGTCCGCTTAAGAACCGCCGTAATATCGTGCTTACGCGCGACGATAGCTTTGCGCCCGAGGGCGTTGACGTGGTGCATAGCGTTGACGAGGCGCTCGCCGCGGTAGCCGATGAGCCTGTTGCCTGGGTGATCGGTGGCGGTGAGGTGTATCGGCAGTTTTTGCCGTATTGCGCCGAGGCCGAGGTCACGCACAACCATTGCGCCCATGCCGTGGACACGTACTTTCCCAATCTGGATGCCGATCCTGCGTGGGAGATTGCGCAGTGTAGCGGGGTCGCGACGATTGCCTCTGGCGAGGGTGACGAGGGCGTTGTTTATGAGTTCGTGACGTATCGTCGCATCGAGGCGTAAAACCGATTATCCCTTCGGTATTATCGGGATGAAATGAATGACGGGGCGGCGCATGGCGTTGCCCCGATATTTGTATAGGTGCTGTAAAGAAGGGTGCGGGCAGGCTGCTATGACTGATGCCGTTGAGGTTCTGCGAATTGATTCGCTCGAGGACGAGCGGCTCGATGCCTACGTGCGACTGACCGAGCGTGAGCTGCGCTGCGTGCTAGAGCCGCAAAAGGGCATCTTTATCGCCGAGAGTGCCAAGGTTATTGAGCGCGCGGTGCGTGCCGGATACGAGCCGGTGAGCTTTCTTTTGGGCGAACGCTGGCTCGACCAGATGATGCCGCTGTTTGAGCGCCTGGTTGTGCGCGAGGGCGCAGGTCCGGTTCCCGTGTTCGTGGCCTCCATGGAACTCATGGAGCAGCTGACGGGCTTTAACGTGACGCGCGGTGCGCTCGCGGCGTTTCGTCGCCCGCGGCAGATTCCGGTTGATGAGTTCTTGGGTGGCGTCGTTGAGGCGG
The DNA here is from genome assembly GCF_040092425.1 of Collinsella sp. CLA-ER-H3. Lineage (NCBI taxonomy): Bacteria > Bacillati > Actinomycetota > Coriobacteriia > Coriobacteriales > Coriobacteriaceae > Collinsella > Collinsella sp. CLA-ER-H3. Next base: position 107,005 of record NZ_JBBNLP010000005.1, on the reverse strand, counting down.
CGGGGGAGCGCCCGGTGCGCGTGTGCGTGCTCGAGGGTATTGTCGACCACACGAACGTGGGTGCGATTTTCCGCTCGGCCGCCGCGCTCAATGTCGACGGTATTTTGGTCAGTCCGACGTGCTGCGACCCGCTGTACCGTCGCTCGGCCCGCGTGAGCATGGGCACGGTGTTTCAGGTGCCGTGGACGCGTATTGGCAGCGAGGCTCGTGTGTGGCCGCACGATGGCCTGGCGGCACTGCACGAAGCCGGTTTTTCGTGCGCTGCGATGGCACTGACGGACGACTCCGTTTCGCTGGACGATCCTGCGCTGCAGGAGGTTGATCGCCTGGCGATCTTTATGGGCACCGAGGGTGCCGGCCTGGGCGCCAAGACTATCGCGGGCTGCGACCGAGCCGTGCGTATTCCGATGGCGCACGGGGTCGATTCGCTCAACGTGGCCGCGGCGAGTGCCGTCGCCTTTTGGCAGCTGTGCCCGCACGTGAGCAACGAGTATCACTACCAGCCGGGGCTGTATCACTAGGCAGATAGTTTGCACCGGGCTCTGACTCGGGGTGTTTCGGTCGACGTCGGTCGGTGCTAAGCTGCTATTAGCTTAGGTCTTTAATTACTGTTTTGTCGGTTGACGTACGCTTTTGGGGAGGGCGTGTGGCTAAGAAATCTACGGCTATCGATGTAACGCAGGGTGTTATTTGGCAGCAGCTGCTTTCGCTGTGCGTTCCCATCTTTTTTAGTTCGTTTTTTCAGCAGGCCTACACGCTTATCGGTACCTATATCGTCGGTCAGTTTGGCGGCAAGCTCGCGCTAGGTGGCATTCAAGCTACGATGGTGCTCACCGAGCTCTGCATTGGCTTTTGCGTTGGCGTCGGCGCCGGCTGCGCGGTCATTACCGGTCAGTATTTTGGTCAGCACGATGATGAGCGACTGAGTCGTTCGGTCCATACAGCCATGACGCTCGCGCTGGTGGGCGGTATCGTTTTCTCGATTCTTGGCATAGTGTTCGTTGAGCCCATGCTGGTGCTTATGAACACGCCGCATGAACTATTGGCCGAGGGCGTGGCCTATGCTCGCTGTTATTTTGCCGCGATGGTTGCGGCGCTGCTGCTTAATATGGGAACCGCACTGCTGCGTGCCGTGGGCGACACGCGCGGCCCCGCTGTGATCATTGCCTCTGGCTGCCTGGTTAACGTGGTGCTGGATATCATCTTTGTCGCTGTGTTGCATATGGAGGCGCTGGGCTGCGGCATCGCAGTGGCGCTGACCATTTGCTCCAATGCAACGCTGATCGTGTTGCGCATGATGCGCGCTCCGGGCGCATGGCGTCTTTCGCTGTCTAAGCTCGGCATCGATCGCGGTATTTGCAAGAGTATGATCTCGTGTGGTCTGCCACTCGGTTTTCAATCGGCTGCCTATTCGATCTCGAACGTGCTGATCCAGGTGTCGGTTAATTCGTTTGGCGCCGATGTCACGACTGCTTGGGGTCTATCTGGGCGCCTGGATGGCATTATCTGGATGGTGACCGAGGCGCTCGGCGTATCGATCACTACGTTCTCGGCGCAGAACTTTGGCGCGCGCAACTACGAGCGCATGCGCAAGGGCTACCATACGTCGCTCGTGCTGTCGTTTATGCTCATTGGTGGCCTGTCTGCCGTGCTGCTGGTGTTCTCGGGCCCGCTGTCGCGTTTGTTTGTCGACGATGCTTCGATTTCGGCGTACACCACGACCATCCTCCATTTCATTGCGCCGTTCTATGCGATTTTCTCGATTATCGAGAACGCCTCGGGTTCCATCCGCGGCGCCGGCGTGAGTCTGCAGCCTATGATGCTCACCATCTTTGGCACCGTCGTACTCAGAGTGATTTGGGTGTTTGCGATCATGCCCTTCGATCCGTCGCTCGAGCATCTACTGCTGGTCTACCCCGTAACCTGGCTCATCACCGCAACCATGTTCACCATCTACCACCACAGCGGCAACTGGCTAGGTCGCGCCACCGCCTAGCTCATCCGTCAGATACCCCTGATAAGTTGCGGTGAAATAGTTCCTGAAAAGCCCTTGCGGACCGTCAAACAAGTACTATTCCACCGCAACTTCCTTATGAGCTGTAGGTGTTGGCGGAAAACGAATCAATTAGTATTCGATGCCTTGGCGGGCTAGGAGGCCTTCGTCGAAGCAGTGTTTGATGGGACGCATTTCGGTGACTAAGTCCGCGAGGTCGGCCAACGGCAGCAGCCCGCGGCCGGTGAGCACGAGTTCCGTGGTGGCGGGCTTTATCGCGATCAGCGCTTCGACATCCTCGCGTGTCACGAAGCCGCGGCGCATGGCCTCGCCGAGTTCGTCCAAAATCAGAACGTCGACCTGTGATATCTGCTCGCATGCGAGCTCCATGATCTGTGCGGCGCAAGCCTCGGGCGTGTCGCGGTCAGCTTGTACGATGCGCAGCCCCAGGCGCGGCGCGGCATCGTGTTCGGCGCAGCGCAGTTTCTTGGCAAACTGCAGCCTAAGAACGTCGAGCCCGTAGCCCGTCGCGCGCAGCGCGAGCCCCAGCGCAGCCGTCGTCTTGCCCTTGCCGTCGCCTGTATAGATTTGAACCTTGCCGACTTACAGTGATGCCATCTCTGTCCTTTCGTGCCCGGCGTCGGTTTATCGCCGTCCGGGTTGGGTATTCTAGAAAGCATTATCAACCCCAGTAGATGGAGTTCAAGCAGATGGAGATGGATGACAACAAACGTAGACGGAATATGATCCTCTACGTGCTCATCGCCTTCGTCGTCTACCTCGTGCTCTCGACCGTTCTGTTCCCCAACATCGGTCACACGCAGCAGATTACGAAGACCGATTACTCGGCGTTTGTCAAAGCGCTCGATAAGAAGAGCGTCGACAAGGTCGAGTACAACACGGACGATTACTCGATTTATTACACCAAGAAGGGCGAGGACGAGAACATCGCCTACAAGACGACCGGTGTGCCGAATGACGCGGGCTTTACCGATCGCGTGCTTGAGTCTGGCGCTTCGCTGGAGTCGGTCGTTCCCGATAAAAACTCGGGTTTGATGACCTACTACCTGCTCACACTCATTCTTCCCATGGCGATTTTCTTCCTCATCGGTTGGTGGCTCAACCGCCGCATGAAGAAGGCTATGGGCGATGACGGCCCGTCGATGAACTTTGGCGGCGGCGGTTTTGGCGGCGGCGGACTGGGTAAGTCCGGCGCGCGCGTGATCGCCTCCAAGGACGTGGGCGTGACCTTTAAGGACGTCGCCGGTCAGGAAGAGGCCAAGGAGTCTCTCAAGGAGGTCGTCGACTTTCTGGAGAAGCCGCAGCGCTACGAGGAGATCGGCGCCAAGCTGCCGCGCGGTGCTCTCCTTGTTGGCCCTCCGGGTACCGGTAAGACCCTGCTTGCCAAGGCTGTTGCCGGCGAGGCCGGTGTTCCGTTCTTTAGCATTTCGGGCTCTGAGTTCGTTGAGATGTTTGTCGGTCGCGGCGCTGCTAAGGTTCGTGACCTGTTTAAGCAGGCCAAGGAAAAGGCACCGTGTATCGTCTTTATCGATGAGATCGATACCATCGGTAAGAAGCGCGATGGCGGCGGCTTTAGCGGCAACGACGAGCGCGAGCAGACGCTCAATCAGTTGCTGACCGAGATGGATGGCTTCGATAACCACAAGGGTATCGTTGTCCTTGCCGCAACCAACCGCCCCGACAGTCTCGATCCCGCTCTACTGCGCCCCGGTCGTTTTGACCGCCGCATCCCCGTCGAGCTGCCCGATCTGACCGGCCGCAAGAACATCCTCGAGCTGCATGCTAAGAGCGTGAAGACCGAGCCGCCGATCGACCTGACCGCGATTGCCCGCGCCACGCCCGGTGCCTCGGGCGCCGACCTGGCCAATATCATCAACGAGGGCGCCCTGCGCGCCGTTCGCGAGGGTCGCAAGCGTGCAACCCAGGACGACTTCGAGGAGTCGGTGGAGGTCGTCATTGCCGGCCAACAGCGTAAGTCCACGGTGCTGTCCGACCACGAGAAGCAGGTCGTTTCTTATCACGAGATCGGCCATGCCATCGTTGCCGCTCGCCAGAAGGGCTCTGCGCCGGTCACGAAGATCACCATCGTGCCGCGCACGAGCGGTGCTCTTGGTTATACCATGCAGGTCGAGGAGGACGAGCGCTTCCTGACGACGCGCCAGGAGGTCTTGGACAAGCTCGCTGTCTATTGCGGTGGCCGCGCAGCCGAGGAGCTCATCTTTGGAGAGATGACGACCGGCGCCGCCAACGACATCGAGCAGGCCACCAAGCTCGCCCGTAATATGGTGACGCGCTTTGGTATGTCCGACGAGTTTGGCATGATGGCGCTCGGTACCGTGCAGAACGCGTATCTCAATCAGGACACGTCGCTCACCTGCGCCCCCGGTACGGCCGAGCGCGTGGACGCGATTGTCGCCAAGCTGATCGAGGATGCGCACGACCGCGCTTTGCAGATTCTGAAGGAGAACAAGTTTAAGCTCCACGAGCTGGCTCGTTATCTGTATAAGAAGGAGACCATCACGGGCGAGGAGTTCATGAACCTCCTCACGCGCGAGAATCCGCTGATGCCCAAGCAGCAGTAAAGCCGCGGCCGAGCCAGTAAACGCCGACGCCCCATTTGAGCAGCTTTCTCAAATGGGGCGTTTTGCTTGAGAGGGATGGAAATGAAGATCGTGGTGAGCGCCTGCTTGATGGGCGAGAGCTGCAAGTATAATGGGCTCGACAACTATCATCGCGAGTTGGTCGAGGCCTGCGAGCGTACAGGGACCGAGGTCCTCTTGGTGTGCCCTGAGGTCTTTGGGGGCCTGCCCACGCCGCGCAAGCCGTCCGAGATTGTGAACGGCGAGGTCTGTACCTGCGAGGGCGTGTCCGTTGACCTGGAATTTCGCCTAGGCGCCCAACGTGCGCTCGACATGTGCGAGCAGGCGGGTGGGCCGGAAGAGATCGCCGCGTGCATCCTGCAGGACCGTAGTCCCTCGTGCGGCGCGAGCCTCATCTACGACGGAACATTCAGTGGCACCCTCACGGCGGGCAACGGCGTCTTCGTTGATTTACTGCTCCTCCACGGTTATCGCGTGATCCCGGCTAGCGAGTTCGACCCCAGCATGCTGGAGCAATAAAAAACCACCACAAAGGTGCGGCTCCCTTGTGGTGGTTTTGGCCTGGGTCTAGAGCGTGTGGCCGTAGGCGTTGGCGGCCTTGATGGCGGCGGCGAATTTTTCGTCGGTGAAGGGCTCCGGGTTGCCTTGCTTCCACTCGTTGGTGGCGTGCGCGTGCTCGCACAGGGCAGGGATATCGGTCTCGGAAAGCCCGACCTGCTCAAGCGTTACGGGCAGCCCCATCTGCTTGTTGAAGTCAGCATAGCGCTTAAGGTTCTCGGTGTCGCCCGTGTAGGCGAACAACACCAGCACGCCCAGGCTTACGACTTCGCCGTGCAGGTAGGTGCCCTCACGCGGAATGCTGCAGGTGGCGTTGTAGAACGCGTGCGCCACGCTCGAGTTGTAGTAGTAATCGTTCTGGTTGGTCAGGTTCGAGACATAGCCCGTGTTGACCACGATGTCGAGCGCGATCTGCTTGACGGCCTCGCTCGACAGATTCTGACGAACGTCCTCAAGACCCTGAACACCGTAGGTAAACAGCGGCTCGGAACAGGTGTGGGCAAGAGCCAGGCCAAGGCCGGCGGTGTGCTCCAGGTCGCCGGCGCTCGTGGCGTACTCGACTTCGGGCTGCTTGGACAGGGCGTCGCCCACGCCGGCCCAGAAGTACTCCGCCGGAGCCTCGGCGATGATCTTGGGATTGATGAAGATGTGCGCCGGTCGGTTGGGGTACGAATAGCCCTCGAGCGATCCATCGTCGTTGTAGACGACGGCAATGGCGGTCGCGGCGGAACAGTTAGAGCAAATCGTCGGCACCGTAAAGACAATCTTCTTGAGCTCGATTGCCGCTGTCTTGACGGTGTCGAGTGCCTTGCCGCCGCCACAGGCGATAAGCACGTCTGCCTGCTGGCAAGCGGGGGAGTTCACGACCTTGGCGATATTGGCGCGCGTACTGTTGGTGCCGTAGACGCTCGTCTCCAGAATCTCGACGTCGGTACCTTCAAGCGCCGCCTCGATGCCCGGCAGCGCCGCAGCTAGGGCTCGCTTGCCGCCAATGATGGCGACCTTGGTCGCTCCGTACTCTGCCAGTGCGGCGGGCAGCTCGGTAAAGCAATCCTCGCCGACGGTGTAGTCGCTCATTCCGATTGTGCGCATGGCAGCCTTCTTTCGTTAGTTAAAGTGCTTTCAGGTATTTTGCTCCTAGAGAAGGCTAACGACCACGAGAAATTTCTTACGTATGAAACCAGTGTTGAGGGTTTTTCGCCGGCGCGGAACGTGCTAGCATACTCCGCATAAGCGTTGATGGGGACGAGTAGTCGGCCGTCCGCATGCCACAGAGAGCGGGGAGCGCTGAGAACCCGTGCATGCGACCGATGAAAATCACCCCGGAGCTGCGGTCCCAACGGACGTGCCGCGCAGGCACGTCTTAGTAGATATCGCCGAGATGGTCGTCGATACAGGCCAGCCGAGTAACGGATGCGAGCGCGCGAATACGCGGGCGAGGGCATCTAAGCTGGGTGGTTAAACGAAGAGCTTTTGCGGGCATACAGCCCGTTTTTGTGGCGCTTCGTCCCAGCTTGTAGGGACGGGCGCTTTTTTGGTGCCCAACGGGCGTGCGCGCCCACGACATGAAAGGGGTACCGTGGCAAACGAGTACAAGCAGACGATGAATCTGCCCAAAACCGGTTTTCCCATGCGTGCCGGTCTTTCCAAGTCCGAGCCCAAGCGACTCAAGGACTGGCAGGACAACAAGGTCTACGAGCAGGTTCTGAAGAAGAACAAGGGTCACAAGAAGTTCGTGCTGCACGACGGCCCTCCGTACGCCAACGGCCCGATCCACATCGGCCACGCCATGAACAAGATCTCCAAGGACATGATCAACCGCTACTGGATGATGCAGGGCTATGAGGTTCCCTATGTTCCCGGTTGGGACTGCCATGGCCAGCCGATCGAGCATAAGGTCGAGGAGAAGCTCGGCACCGAGAAGTTCAACCAGACCTCCACGGCTAAGATCCGTGAGCTTTGCAATAAGTTCGCTGTCGAGAACATCGAGCTGCAGAAGGCCGGCTTCCGTCGCCTGGGCGTGCTCGGCGATTGGGACAACCCCTATCTGACGCTCTATCACCAGCATGACGCCGCCGACATCGAGGTTTTCAAGGCCATGTTCGACAAGGGCATGATCTATCGCGGTCACAAGCCCGTCCACTGGTGCAAGCACTGCCATACCGCACTTGCTGAGGCCGAGATTGAGTACTCCGACGAGACGAGCCCGTCCATCTTCGTGCGCTTTGAGATGACCTCCAAGCCCGTCGGCCTCGAGAACTTCGACGGCCCGGTTGACTTTATCATCTGGACGACCACGCCGTGGACCATCCCCTCCGACCAGGCAGTTTCTCTCAAGCCCGGTGCCGCCTACGTCGCCGTTGAGCACGACGGCCGCGCCGAGGTCATGCTCGAGGACCTGGCTCCCAAGTGCTGCGAGGAGTTTGGCTGGGAGTACACCCCGGTTGTGGTCGACGGCAAGCCCTATGTGGTTCCCGCCGAGACCTTCCATCACATTCACTATAAGCAGCCGATCTTTGACGGTGTTGAGGGCGTGGCACTGTTGGCCGATTACGTCGGTGTCGATGACGGTACCGGTATCGTCCACAACTCGCCCGGTCACGGCGTCGACGACTACTTCGCCTGCCTCAAGGAGGGCATCACCGACATTTGCATGCCGGTCGATGACGACGGCAAGTTCTACACCGGCGAGGAGTTTGGCACCGGCGGCCCCTTCAGCGGCATGGATACCGACGAGGCCAACCCGCACATCATCGAGTTCCTGCGCGAGCGCGGCACCCTGGTCCTCGAGAAGAAGATCACGCACAGCTATCCGCACTGCTGGCGCTGCAAGCACCCGGTGCTCTTCCGTGCTACCGACCAGTGGTTTGTCTCGATGGACAAGACCGGCTTGCGCGAGCAGGCTGGCAAAGAGGTCCGCGAGAACGTTAAGTGGTATCCGGCCCACGCGGCCAACCGCATCGGCGCCATGGTCGAGCAGCGTCCCGACTGGTGCATCAGCCGTCAGCGCAACTGGGGCGTGCCTATCCCCAGCTACACTTGCGCCGACTGCGGTGAGAAGGTCATGAACGACGCCACGCTCGACGCCGTCATCAAGCTCTTCCACGAGAAGGGCTCCGACGCCTGGTTCACCGACGCTCCCGAGAGCTACCTGGGCGAGGCCTGCGTCTGCCCCAAGTGCGGCGGCCATCACCTCAAGGCCGATAAGGACATCCTCGACGTGTGGTGGGATTCCGGCGTCTCTTGGAAGGCCGTCTGCGAGTACCGTCCCGAGCTGGAGTATCCGGCTGATGTGTACCTCGAGGGCTCCGACCAGCACCGCGGTTGGTTCCAAAGCTCGCTGCTCACCTCGGTGGGCGCCAACGGCCACGCTCCGTACAAGGCGGTTGTCTCGCAGGGCTTCACCCTCGACGGCCAGGGCCGTAAGATGTCCAAGTCGCTCGGCAACGTCATCGACCCCAATAAGGTCTGCGACGAGATGGGCGCTGACATCATCCGTCTGTGGGTTGCATCCGTCGATACCAGCTCCGACGTGTCCATCGACCACGAGATCCTTGCTCGTACGTCCGATGCCTACCGTCGTTTCCGCAACACGCTGCGCTTCCTGCTCTCCGAGCTCGAGGGTCAGTTTGAGCCCGAGACCGACGGCGTCGCCTTTGCCGACCTGCTGCCGCTCGACAAGCTCATGGTTGCCCGCCTGACTCAGGTTCAGGCCGAGGTCGACGACGCCTACGCCAGCTATGAGTTCCCGCGCGCCTACCGTGCGCTTTATGACTTCGTGGTTACCGAGCTCTCCAACGTGTACCTCGACGCCCTGAAGGACCGTCTGTACTGCGACAAGCCCGGCTCGCTCGAGCGTCGCAGCGCCCAGACCGTGCTGGCCGAGCTCTTCTCGATGCTCATGCGCGACCTGCAGCCGATCCTGTCCTACACGGTTGACGAGGCCATGGCATATGCGCCCGCTGGCTGCGTCGATCACCAGAAGTACGCCGCGCTGCTCGATTGGTACAAGTCGCCCATCACGGTCGACGAGGCCAATGAGTTCGAGGGCGTGCTCGAGGCTTCTCTTGAGCTCCGTAGCGCCGTGACCAAGGCCCTTGAGGATGCCCGTTCTGCCGGCACCTTCACCAAGAGCCAGCAGGTTCGCGTCAAGGCGGTCGTTCCCGCCGAGATGTACGCGCTGCTGACTGGTGACAAAGCGGTCGACCTGGCCGAGTTCTACATCGTCTCCGATGTTGAGCTGACCCAGGGCGAAGAGCTTTCCGTCTGCATTGATGCTGCCGAGGGCGAGTGCTGCGACCGTTGCTGGAACTACCGCACCACCGTCGGCGAGTACAACGGCCACGCTCATATTTGCAAGCGCTGCGCCGATGCTTTGTAGGTTACGGCGTTCGTAGAACGCCGTAACCTACCGACGCTGCAAACGCCCCTAAGCGGCAATCTGACGTTCAATCGTCGGTCGCGTACCAAAGTACGCTTCCCTCCTCTTTCACGTCACCTTGCTCGCTTAGGGACGTTTTCGCTGTTGGTGACGATAACGCGGCGTTTCCATTGCTGGAGCTAGAGGCTTTCTTTCGACTTGCGTTTTTAGTCGAAAGCTATTAAGCGACATTCCGTTATTCGGAATGTCGCTTTCGTTTTTAGCTGGTTATTTCGCTTGCGTTGGTGGATATGTCGTGCGTTCTGCGTATGGCAATATAAGATAGTTCTTTGTATTAAACGTAATTCGATGATCTTGAGGGTAGGGGATTTCTTTGGGTCGTGCTGGGGATATGACGCCGCCTTTGCGCTGGCGGTTAGGTGTTGCTGGTGGGGTGGTGCTGGTTGTGCTGCTTTTTGATCAGCTGACCAAGCTTGCGGTTCGTGCCGTGGGCGACGCTTTGCATGTGACTGTTATCCCCGGTGTGATCGACTTCCTGTTTGTCCGCAATATCGGTGCTGCCTTTAGCATGGGCGAGGGGCATGGCGTTGCGTTTGCTTTGCTGGCGCTTGCGGTCATTGTCGCCATTGCCGTGTACTTGCTTCGCGCGCCCCAGCTTGCTCGCTTGGAGGTTGTGGGCATGGCTATGGTCGCGGGCGGCGCCATTGGCAACGCGATCGACCGTCTGGCCTTTGGCTTCGTGACCGATTTTATTGCCACCACCTTCATCGACTTTCCCGTCTTCAATGTGGCCGATATCGGCATTACCGTGGGCGTTGTGCTCGCCCTCTTCGGCTACATGTTCTTGAGTCCCGCGGCCCGCGAGGTTGATGCGACTGCCGAGCTCAATGCCCGTGATGAGGCCCGCGCTAAGCGCAAAGCCAAGCAGCGTGGGGAGCGTGCCCGCAAGATTCGCGAAAGGAATGAGCGTTAATGGCCGACATCCATATTCTTGTTGCCGACGATTCCGCTGGTCAGCGTCTTGACGCCTATTTGGGCGCCAACGATGGCTGTCCCACGCGCTCTGCCTGCGCGCATCTGATCGAGGGCGGCGCCGTTGCCGTCAACGGTGAGACTTGTCTCTCTAAAAAGTACGCCGTACGCGCCGGCGATCGCATCTCGGTCGACTTGCCCGAGCCGCACGACCCGACCGACGTGATTCCCGAGGCCATTCCCCTCGATATCCGCTACGAGGACGACTACCTTATCGTGCTCTCCAAGCAGCGGGGCCTGGTGTGCCATCCCGCCCATGGCCACGAGAGCGGCACCCTTGCGAACGCTCTGGTCTACCACTGCGGCATCGATCATCTTGGTACTGTGCAGGGTGAGGACCGCCCCGGCATCGTGCATCGCCTGGATCGCGATACCTCGGGCCTTATGCTCGCGGCAAAAGACGACGACACCCAGCGCGCGCTTCAGAATCTCATCCGCACGCGCACGCTCGACCGTCGCTATATCACGCTCGTTTACGGTCACATCGCCATGGACGAGGGCACTATCAACACCGGTATTGCCCGTTCCACGCGCGACCGCGTGAAGATGGCGGTTTCGGATGACCCCTTTGCCCGTCAGGCCATTACGACCTTTAAGGTCCTCGAGCGCTTTGATTCCACGCGTTTTGACGACGGCTATACGCTCGTTGAGTGCCACCTGTTTACGGGCCGCACACATCAGATTCGCGTGCATATGCGCCATATCAACCACGCCTGCGTGGGCGATCCGCTCTACGGCAAGTGCGATGCGCGTGCCGATCAGGGCCTGACCAGGCAGTTCCTGCATTCTTGGCGCGTTGCGTTCGATCATCCCGTAACGGGGAAGCGCATTGAGTGCCGTGACGAGTTGCCGTGGGATCTCGCTGCGGTTCTCGACGATCTGGCTCCGCGCTCGCTCGGTCGCACGGCCGTTGGAGATGAAATCGTTCCGCAGCTCGGTCTTCTCGAAGCCTAGCCAGTATTAGGTGGTTTCTTGAACTCGGTAAGCCTGCGGTAAGATATACGATTGTTTACGTTACACGTTGCTGGGAGCCTGCATGCTCGCCTTTTTACAAACCAACACACCCATCGTGATCTTCAACCAGATTGTCGTCACGCTGCTCACGGTCTGCTTTCTGTACCAGGTGGTCTTCTTTGTCATTGGCGCTCTTCGTGGCGAGGTCGCGCCTCCCAAGGCCAAAAAACTCCATCGCTATGCCTTTTTTATCGCGGCGCATAACGAGGAAGCCGTAATTGCCAATCTCGTACGCTCCATCAAGGACCAGGACTATCCGTCCGAGCTTATCGAGGTCTTTGTCGTTGCCGACGCCTGCACCGACAACACCGCGCAGCTCGCACGCGAGGCCGGTGCCATTGTTTACGAGCGCAATGACCTGGCCCGAAAGGGCAAGAGCTGGGTCATGGACTTTGGTTTCGATCGCATTCTCAACGAGTATCCCGACACGTTTGAGGGCTACTTTATCTTCGATGCCGACAACGTTATCTCCCGCGATTACGTGTCCAAGATGAACGATGCCTTTGACCAGGGCTTCCATGTGGTCACGAGCTATCGCAATTCCAAGAACTTCGGCAGCTCGTGGATCTCGGCTGCTAATGCCACGTGGTATCTACGCGAGGCGCGCTTCCTCAACAACGCGCGCAATATCTGTAAGACGTCCTGCGCTGTTTCGGGTTCGGGTTACCTTATCTCGTCAAGCGTTATCGAGGGCATGCACGGTTGGCAGTTCCACACGCTGACCGAGGACATTCAGTTCACTACGTTCTGCGCTATTCACGGTATTCGCATTGGCTATGCGCCGGCGGAGTTCTTTGACGAGCAACCCGTGACGTTCAAGGCATCCTGGAAGCAGCGTATGCGCTGGACCAAGGGCTTTTACCAGGTGTTCTTTACCTACGGTAAGCATCTGGTCAAGTCGATGTTCCGCTATCATCGCTTTGCCGCCTACGACATGTTCATGACGATCGCCCCGGGTATGCTGCTATCGCTGATCTCGATGCTCGCTAATGCGACGTTCTTGATTGTGGGTGGCCTTTCGCATGGTTTCTTGGCAACCGAAGTCGAGATGCAGGCGTGCGCCGCTTCGCTCATTATAACCTTCGCCATGATGTATCAGACGTTCTTTATCCTGGCGCTGCTCACGACTATCTTTGAGTACAAGCATATTCACTGCGCGCAAAAGTGGCGCCTGGTGACTAACCTGTTTACCTTCCCGATCTTTATGTTCAGCTATATCCCCATCACGGTGGCCGCGCTGTTCCTGAAGGTCGACTGGGTGCCGACGCAGCACGCCGTCAACGTTACCCTTGACGAGGTCATGCAAGGCGCCAAATAACCACCACCAAAACCACCGCAAAGGGGACAGGCACCTTTGTGGTGGTTTTTGCTTTTGCGATGCAGCTCGAGGAGGAGTCCGATGGCCTATATCCCGTTTTGGATTTGCATCTTTGCCGGCGTGGCAAGTGATGCCCGAGAGCGACGGTTTCCCAATGGGCTTGCCGGCGCATGTGCCGTGGCGGCGTTGGCGGGCGTTTGGCTCGACCTCGGTTTGAACACAGCGCTTGACCACGCCGGTCTTGCGGTCATCGTCTACCTTGCCCTTGTGCTCACTGAGTCGCTCTGGCGGCGCCTTCGCCACGCCCCGGGCATCGGCATGGGGGATGCCAAGGCGCTCTTCGCGCTTTGCACGCTCGACCCTATGGGTGGCATCGTGGCATTTGCCGTCGCACTCCTGGCCCTGGCCCTCTCCTGCCTCTTCACAAAATCACGCTCCCTGCCATTGCTCCCGTTTTTGGTGCCGATTTTTGCCATAATCGAGGTCGTGGGCTGCACTTTGTAACCGATTGCGCATCCTTCTTAAGGAGCATGCCATGGCAACTAATCAAGAAACGGCCGTCATTAAGGCGCGCATGGACCGTATTCCCTCGGCGTTGTCGCCCGAACTTGTCGAGCGCATTGCCGCCGATCGTGCTTCGGGCTATGTCAACCCGTATCGTTGCAACGACGATCAGGTCATTCGTCGTATTGATCGCGCCGCCGACAAAGGCACGCTTATGCGTCCGGCGTTTATGCGCGATACCGAAAAGATACTTCATCTTCCGGCGTACACCCGTTATGCAGGCAAAACGCAGGTCTTTAGCTTCCGTAGCAATGACGATCTGTCACGCCGCGGTTTGCACGTGCAGTTCGTCTCCCGCATTGCGCGCGATATCGGTCGCGCCCTGGGGCTCAATTGCGATCTGATCGAGGCGATTGGCCTGGGTCACGACTTGGGACACACGCCTTTCGGCCATGCCGGCGAGCGTTTCCTCAACGATATCTATCATGAGCGTACGGGGCGTTATTTTTTCCATAACGTGCAGTCGGTCCGCGTGCTCGACACACTGTACGGCCGCAACGTGTCGCTCCAGACGCTCGACGGCGTGCTATGCCATAACGGCGAGTACGAGCAGCGTGTGTTTGAGCTCTCGGACATGAGCTCCTTTGACCAGTTTGACCAGACGGTTGAGGATTGCATTGCCACGGGCTATAGCGCAATTGGGCATCTGCGTCCCATGACGCTCGAGGGCTGCGTCGTTCGCATCTCGGATATTCTTGCCTACGTCGGTCGTGACCGTCAGGATGCGATCGCGGCGGGCCTGCTTTCGCCCGACGTTTTTGATGATGGCCGGGGCGGTGCCTACAACAGTTGGATCCTTACGCACGCTTCCATCGATATCGTTGAGCACAGCTATGGTAAGCCGCGCATCGAGATGAGCGAGGACCTGTTTGGGGAAATCCGCCGAGCCAAGCGCGAGAACTACGAGAAGATCTATAGCAAGGGCGGTATCGAAGGCGATTCCGAGGTGGAGCTGCGCGAGGCCTTCGAAAAGCTCTACGACCGTTGCCTGCGGGATCTAAACGAAGGCGACGAGTCTTCGTATATCTTTAAGCATCATATTTCGCGCATTGAGCAGCAACTTTCCTACTACGATCGCACCTATGCCTGGCAGGACGACAAGGATCAAGCCGTGGTGGATTATATCGCGAGCATGACGGACGGTTATTTCTGCGAACTGACGAGCAAGCTGTTCCCGGGTCTAAAGTTTCCGCATCGTACCTATATTAACGAACGGTAGTTCGTATCCTTTCGGTATACTGGTTAGTTGAAAACGTTTTTGATTGATGCACGGGATGGCTATGGACGACCTTTTTTCTGCCTCGACGCGCGAGCGTTCCTTTAAAAATGCGCCGCTCGCGGTGCGCATGCGACCCAATTCGCTCGACGAGTACGTGGGCCAGCAAAAGGCCGTCGGTAAGGGCTCATGGTTGCGTGCCGCGATCGAGCACGACGTGCTTTCGAGCGTGATTCTGTACGGGCCGGCCGGTACGGGTAAGACGACGCTGGCCCACATTATCGCCAACCATACCAAGAGCGAGTTTGTCGAGGTCAGCGCCGTGACGGGTACCGTGAAGGATCTTCGCCGCGTGATTGACGAGGCCAAGACGCGCCTGAATACCTACGACCGCCGCACCATCCTGTTTATCGACGAGATTCACCGCTTCTCCAAGTCTCAGCAGGATGCCTTGCTGCATGCGGTTGAGAACCGTACCGTCATTATGATTGGCGCCACGACGGAGAATCCGTACTTCGAGGTCAACTCGGCATTGCTCTCGCGCGGTCGCGTGGTGGAGCTTGAGCATCTTAAAGACGAGGATATCGCCACGCTTATCGAGCGTGCGCTCGAGGCGCCGCAGGGTTTGAACGGCAAGTTCTCGGCCGATGAGGATACGGTTAAGACCATCTGCACGCTGGCAGCGGGTGACGCTCGCTCGGCGCTCACGACGCTCGAACTTGCGAGCGAGATTGCCGTCACGCGTCCCGATACCGAGGGAACGCCAGCGCCCGTGGCGGGGGAGCGCTATCCCATCACCGTGGATGACGTGAAGATCGCCAACCCGCGTCGTGGATTTTCGTATGACAAAAACGGCGACATGCACTACGACATCATCAGTGCGTTTATTAAGTCCATGCGCGGTAGCGACCCCGATGCCACAATCTATTGGCTCGCGCGCATGATTGATGCGGGGGAGGATCCCAAGTTTATCGCTCGCCGTATTATGATTCAGGCTTCTGAGGATGTTGGCAACGCCGACCCGCAGGCGCTTTTGGTGGCGCATGCCGCGTTTAAGTCTGCCGAGGTCATTGGCTATCCCGAGTGCCGCATTAACCTGGCTCAGGCTGCACTCTATGTGTGTTTGGCCCCTAAATCCAACGCGTGTGAGGCTTCGATTGATGCGGCGCTGGCCGATATCCATTCTAGTGGGCTTCGCGAGGTGCCGAGTTATCTGCGCGATCGCCATCGCCCAGGCAGCGACGACTACGGTGTGTATAAATACCCGCACGATTATCCCGAAGGCTGGGTCGATCAGCGCTATTTGCCCGAGGGGCTGGAGCGCGGTGCGTTCTGGCAGCCTGCCGGGCGCGGCTGGGAAGAGTGGCGCGTAGAGCAAAGCGAGCGCGACCGCAGCGGGAATGCACCGAAGTAGCTGCTGATAATTTTGTCCCACGTTGCTACTCTTGGCATGTTCGGTCCCCTTTGGGGTACCATGAAAAGCGTCTGTATTTCGATTTTTCCGGGAGGCTTGTATGAGTCCCATTCAAATCGCCCTGCTGCTGCTCGCCGTTGCCGGCGTGTGGGCCATCGCTGAGCTCGCGCTTACCCTGCGCAAGACCCGCAATGTTGTCGACTCGCTCGATAAGACCGTGAACGACCTCAACAACACCATCGCCGAGGCTCAGCCTGTGGTGGCAAAGCTCGATGGCGCTGTCGATGAGCTTACGCCGGCGCTTGCCCAGATGGAGCCGCTGCTTAAGTCGAGCAAGACGGCAGTTGATGCCCTTACCTCCAATCTCGTAGAGGTCGAAGCCGTGGTTCGCGACATTTCTGAGGTTACGGGCAGCATGGCCGAGGCCAGCAATGCTGTGTCTAGCGTGACCGACTCTGCCGCCGGTGCTGTGCAGAAGCTCTTCAATAAGGTGAAGGCTCCTGCAGCCGACGCCGATCGCAAGCTCGCCGCTGCCGCTGCGGAGGCCGAGCTGCCTACCGAGCGCGTCCTAATTGGCGAGGACGAGGCTGCCGCGGGCGACGATGATGGTCAGAAGTCTGTATCCAAGCCGGCTCAGTATTACACCTACACGCCCGCCGAGACCTCTGAGGAGTCCTGCGATGAGTAGCGAAGCAACTTGCCCCATTACGCTGACCGTTGCCGGCGACCCGCGTCTGGCGCGCCTTGTGCGCATGACGGCGGCAAATGTCGGTGCGCTCTGCTCCATGTCCGTCGATCGCATCGAGGACATTCGTATGGCTGCCGAGGAAGCATTTATTTTCGGCTGCACGGCTGTTGATTCCGATGACATCTCGATCAAATTCGATGTCGACGAATCTCACGTTGGCATGACCTTTACCTTTGGCGACCAGGCCACCGTCGACGAGGATGACCAGGCCGCTGTGTATGCCGAGCTCATTTTGGCGAGCGTGTGCGACTCCTACGAAAAGACTGCGGCGCCCCTGACGCTTTCCCTCGACCTCAAGGCGGATATCTAATATGACCGAACGTTCCCGGAGCGGTAAGACCGCTTGGGACAAGGAGAAAACCCGCGAGCTGTTTCGTCGCTATAAAGAGACCGGTGACCCGGACGCACGCGAGCAGCTCGTCATGTCCCACATGAACCTGGTAAGGTTTCTTGCCAACAAGTTTAAGAACCGCGGCGAGCCGCTCGATGACCTGATGCAGGTTGGTTATTTGGGCCTGCTCAAGGCTATCGATCGCTTTGACCCTGAGCGCGGACTCGAGTTCACCACGTTTGCCACGCCTACCATCTTGGGCGAGATCAAGCGTCACTTCCGCGACAAGGGCTGGAGCGTGCGCGTGCCCCGTCGCTTGCAGGAGCTCTCGGCCAAGGTCAACCAGGCTACCGATAAGCTCACCAACGAGCTACAGCGCTCGCCTAAGGTTGAGGAAATCGCTGAGTACTTGGACGTGACGGTCGATGAGGTGCTGGAGGCCATGGAATCGTCTTCGGCCTATACCTCGGTGCCCATCGAGGCTCCTGGTGCGTCCGATTCGGACGATGCCCCCTCGATTCTCGACCGTTACGCCGACGACGACAACGAGCTCGACTTTACCGATGACCGCCTAGTGATCGAGGAAGCCATCCGTGATTTCTCGCCGCGCGAGCGCGAGGTGATTGAGCTGCGCTTTGTGAAGGGCATGACCCAGATCGAGATCGCCAAGAAGCTGGGTATTTCTCAGGTACAGGTTTCGCGTCTGCTGCGCCGCACGCTTAAGAAGATTCAGGACAAGATCGACCCCGACGGAGTGATGATTCGTTCATGAGTGAGCACCCCCAGCAAACCGATCGCGTGCTGCGCGACACCCGCATTCTGACGCTGCGCATTTGGGCTGTTGTCGGCTGCATTGTTATTGCTGCTGTCATCTTTAACCTTATGGGCATCCTGGCACCGGTTATTGAGTTTCTTGCCGTCGGCTCCATCATTGCTTTTGTGATGTCCCCGATCACCAACTGGCTCGAGCACCATGGCGTGAATCGCGGCATCGGTTCGCTTATCGCGCTTATTGTTGTTGTTGCCGTGCTCGTCGGTGTCGTTTGCATCTTGTCGCCGATTCTCTTTGGTCAGATCATGGAAGTCCTGAGCCGCCTGCCCGAGCAGCTTCGTGTTGCGGGTGGCGATCTCAATGAGATGATCTCGCATGCCAAGACGCTCAACAACACGCCGCTCAAGGAGTATTTGGACGATAATCTTTCGTCCCTGGTTACCGTGGCATCGAAGTATGTGTCTCAGATTGCTGCCGAGCTTGGTCGCGGTGTGTTCCCGCTCATCACCAATACGGCCTCGCAGTTGTTCGTGATCTTCCTTGGTCTGGTGCTTGCCTACTGGATGGCCTGCGACTACCCTCGCATGCATCACGAGATTTGCACCATCATCGGTCAGGAGAAGGAGACCTCGTACCGCTTTATGGTCGCCATCCTTTCTCGCTCTGTCGGCGGCTACATGCGCGGTATGGTCGTGACGTCCATCTGCGGTGGTTTCCTCGCCTTTATCGGTTTTTTGATCATCGGTCATCCGTATGCGGCGCTCATGGCTATCTTTACCGGCATCATGCATTTGGTTCCGGTCGTCGGTCCCTGGGTGAGCGCAGCAATCGCCACGGTACTCGGCTTCATGTTCAGTCCCATGTTGGCGTTATGGACGCTCATCGTGACGATGGTCGCGCAAAACGTCACCGATAACGTGATTTCGCCTAAGGTTATGCAGAGCTCGGTGCAGGTGCATCCCATCATGAGCCTCACGGCGCTCGTTATTGGCTCGGCACTCATGGGCCCCATCGGCATGATTATTGCCATCCCGCTATGTGCGGCCCTCAAGGGTATCTTCGTGTACTACTTCGAGAATGAGACCGGCCGCCAGCTTGTGGCCTATGACGGCGCCGTGTTTAAGGGCACACCGTACCGCGATGTCGATGGCAACCCGGTCGCCGCCTACGACGCGCTCGGCGACGACACCTTCATCTACGAGTCCGAGCTCATCGGCAACGAGACCGCGCCCGAGGCCCAGGCCATGCCCAAACCCGAGCTCGATAATCCCTGGATGAAGCTCTCGGGCCTTCAGCCCGATGCTACGGGCTTTTTCAAGAATCCCTTCGCCAAAGACGACGATTTCAATATGAACGACGAAACCAAAACCGGCATCGACGGCTCCATGGACGATTCGGATTCTAAATAGGTTCTATTAACGTTTCTTGAAGTTGTAAATGACAAGAAACGCGACCAAAGCGATTGATAAGGGGCCGGCTACATAGAAAAAGAGAACGTCAATTGCGCGTAGAGTGTAATAAGCCTTATCGCCGGACATTACTGTATACAATACGTATCCAAATGATGGTTGGTTTGCGTACCAGCATGAGAAGGCTAAGAGCGCTAAAAGTGCTACAACCAGAAGTGCATTCAGGACAAATCGTTTGCTTTTCATCGATCGCTCCTTCCGGGTGAATCTTATATGCAATTATTCAGCAGTCCTTTTTCAAAGGATCGCGCAGTACTAAATAACGTGCACTTTCGCTGGAGGGTCGCTGTTTGGCGACCCTCTTTTTTGCACAGGCGCGGCGGGATGGTAATATCGTTACGTTTGAACTGTTTCGATGTGAAACCGAGGAGATTCCCTCTATGAGTGCTGACTACCCGTCAATGACTACGGCCGAGATTCGCTCCAAGTTCCTCAACTTCTTTGAGGAGCGCGGTCTTAAGCTCTATCCTTCTTCGTCCCTCGTCCCTGACGATCCTTCGCTGCTGCTTGCCAACGCCGGCATGAACCAGTTTAAGGAGTACTACCAGGGCAAGAAGACCATGAAGGAGATCGGCGCTATCTCCTGCCAGAAGTGCGTCCGCACCAACGACATCGATTGCATCGGCGAGGACGGCCGTCACCTGTCCTTCTTTGAGATGCTCGGCGACTTCTCCTTTGGCGGCGTCTCCAAGCAGCAGGCTTGCGCCTGGGCCTTTGAGCTCATCACCAAGGAGTTCAAGCTGCCGCTCGACCGCCTGTACTTCACCGTCTTTACCGAGGACGACGAGACCCACGACGTGTGGCGTTCTCTGGGCGTTGCTGAGGACCACATCTCCCGCCTGGGCGAGGACGATAACTTCTGGGCCGCTGGCCCCACCGGTCCCTGCGGTCCGTGCTCCGAGATCTACTTTGACATGGGCGAGGAGGTCGGCTGCGGCAGCCCCGACTGCAAGCCTGGCTGCGACTGCGACCGCTTCCTGGAGTTCTGGAACCTCGTCTTTACCCAGTACGACCGCCAGGAGGACGGCTCCATGCCGGAGCTGCCGCACCGCAACCTCGATACGGGCATGGGCCTGGAGCGCATGGCCGCCATCATGCAGCACAAGACCGCCAACTACGACGGCGATCTGATGCAGCACCTCATCAAGCTGGGCGAGAAGATTAGCGGCAAGACCTATGACGCCGACGATTACTCTGGCGCCAGCCGCTCCCTGCGTATCATCGCCGACCACTCCCGTGCCGTCGACTTTATGATCTCGGACGGCATCCTTCCCGGTAACGAGGGTCGCGAGTACGTCCTTCGCCGCCTGCTCCGTCGTGCCGTGTTCCACGGTCGCCTGCTGGGCATCGAGGGCGCCTTCCTGACCAAGTTCATCGACGAGGTTAACGCTCAGATGGGTGAGGCTTATCCCGAGCTGCTCAAGAATGTCGCGCTCGTCAAGGGTATCGTCGTCTCCGAGGAGGAGCGCTTCTCCACGACGCTCGACAACGGCCGCGTCTATCTGGACGAGGCCCTGGCAGCGCTTGCCGAGGGCGCCGTGCTTTCGGGCGATGTCGCCTTTAAACTGCACGACACCTTTGGTTTCCCCATCGATCTGACCGTCGAGATCGCCGGCACCGCTGGCCACGACGTCGATATGGACGGCTTCACTGCCTGCATGGAGGACCAGAAGGCCCGCGCCCGCGCCAATGCCAAGGGCGACGCCTGGGGCAGCTTCAACGACGTGTGGGTCGAGCTTTCGGACAAGGTCGCAGCGACCGAGTTCGACGGCTATGACAACGATGTGATCGAGGGCGCCAAGGTTGTCGCCATCGTGCGCAACGGCGAGTCCGTCGAGTCCGCTGCCGCCGGCGAGGATGTCGAGGTTGTGCTCGACCGCACCCCGTTCTATGCCGAGATGGGTGGCCAGCAGGGCGATGCCGGCAAGCTTTCCGCCGAGGGCGTTGTTCTGACCGTTGCCGACACCAAGAACCACAACGGCCTGTATGCCCACGTCGCGCACGTTGCCGAGGGCACGCTGGCTGTCGGTGCCGCTGTTACCGCCGCGCTCGACGCCGAGCGCCGTGGCTTCCTGCGCCGCAACCACACCGCCACGCACCTGCTCGACGCTGCCCTTAAGCAGGTCCTGGGCGAGCACGTCTCCCAGGCCGGCTCGCTGGTGACGCCCGAGCACCTACGCTTTGACTTCACGCACTTCGAGGCCCTGTCCTCCGAGCAGCTCAAGGCTGTCGAGGACCTGGTCAACCAGCAGATCTTCGCTTCCAAGCCGGTCGTGACCCGTGTCATGGGCATCGACGAGGCTAAGGCTGCCGGCGCTGTCGCTCTGTTTGGAGAGAAGTACGGCGATGTCGTCCGCGTCGTCTCCGTGGGCGCTGAGGACCAGCCGTTCTCCCGCGAGCTCTGTGGTGGCACCCATGCCGCCAATACCGCAGAGATTGGTCTGTTCAAGATCATTTCCGAGTCCTCCACGGGCTCCAATGTCCGCCGTATCGAGGCCGTGACCTCTAAGGGTGCCCTCGACTACATGGCCGACCGCCTGGCGCTCGTTGACGCCGCCGCCGCTGCGCTCAAGTGCCGCGTCGACGAGGTTCCCGCCCGCGTGGAGAACCTGCAGGCTGAGCTGCGCGAGACGTCCAACAAGCTCAAAAAGGCTCTGACCGGTGGCTCCTCCGACGCCATCTCCAGCGCCATCGAGGGCGCCGTCGAGCTCGACGGCTATAAGCTCGTTGTCGCTGAGCTCCAGGGCCTTGAGGCTGCCGACCTGCGCAACGTATGGGATACCGTGCATCAGAAGGTCGCCGGCCCTGTCGCTTGTGTCGTCGCCAGCGTGACTGAGAAGGGCACTCCGACCCTGCTCGCTGCCGGCTCCGATGACGCCGTCAAGGCCGGTTTCCACGCCGGTAACGTGATCAAGCAGATCGCGGGTCTGGTCGACGGTCGCGGTGGCGGTCGTCCCAACATGGCCCAGGCCGGTGGCAAGAATGCTGCCGGCATCGCCGATGCCCTCGCGGCCGCTAAGACCGCGCTCGGCGCCTAAGAATCTAAGAAGTCGCTGTGGTTGCGCTCGCGCTGGACATAGGGGAGACCAGGATTGGCATCGCCGTCTCGAGCCGTGATGGCAAGATGGCGATGCCTGTCAAGGTGCTTCCGGCTGCCGAGGTCACCGGTATGGCCAAGACGTTCCGCTACCTGGTTGAGGACTATGAGCCCGACATCCTGGTAAGCGGACGCCCCCTGACCATGGCCGGTGAGCCCGGCCCCCAGGCCGAGCGCGTTGCCGCCGTGGCGCAAAAGATTGCCGACGAGCTCGATCTTCCGCTGGAGTTTGAGGACGAACGTCTGTCTTCGCAAGAGGCCAAGCGTATCCTGCGCGAGCAGGGCCTCAACGAAAAGCAGATGAGGGGCAAGATCGACATGATTGCCGCCAGCCTGTTTTTGCAGACGTGGCTCGATCGTAAAAACGAGGAGGTTTCGCATGTCTAGCGCTTCCGATCCGCGCCAGCAGAATCGTACACGGCAGCCGGCGTCGCGCCCTGCCCAGCCTGGCCAGCGTCCGGCACAGCCGACGCAGCGCGCAGCTCAGTCTGCCGCGCGCTCGGTGCAGTCCTTCTCTCATTCGGCCCAACCTGTTCAACGGACGGGTCAGCAGCCTTCTGCTCGTTCGGTTCAGCATTCGGCTTCTCACGCGGCTCAACAGCCCACTGCTCGTACGGCCCAGCCTGCAGGCGGTACCCGCTTTAAGCAGCAGGCACCTACCCAGCGAACTCAGGTCCCTCAATCGCATTCGCATCACGCTCGCGGTTCGCATGGCGTTGCTCCGGCGACCCGCTCGAGCTACAACACGCATGCTCGTCGCGGTGCTCAAAAGAAAAGCTCCCCGGTGCCTATGATTATCGGCGTTGTGGTGGCGGTGCTCGCGCTTGCTGCGATCGCTTTCTTTGTCGTGCCGGCCGTCAAGGGCTTCTTTGCCGGTGAGGATACGAAGGTCACGGCTGGTCAGCAGGTTACGGTGACCATTCCCGATGGTGCTTCAGGCGATACGATCGCCTCGATTCTCTCCGAGAACCATATCGTAGAAAATCCCAAGGATTACTATGCGGCGGTGAAAAAGCTCAACGCCGATATGTCGCTCAGGCCCGGTGATTATTCGTTCACCACACTCATGGATGCGACCAAGGTTGTTCAGCAGCTCATGGAAGGCCCCAACGCGGGCTCCAGTGCGCTGACTATCCCTGAGGGCCTGACGGTCGATCAAGTCGCCGACCGTGTGGCCCAGGCCTACGACAGCATCTCTAAGGAAGACTTCCTCAACCAGGCCAAGGCCTCCAACTACGTGGACGACTATAGCTTCCTTAAGGGCGCCGCCAACGATTCGCTCGAGGGTTTCTTGTTCCCCAAGACCTATTCGTTGGGTGATTTGCCGACGGCCGATGGCGTGATTCGCGCTATGCTCGATCAGTTTAAGACCGAGTACAAGTCGCTTGACTTTGCGAGCTGCGAAGCCAAGATCAAGGAACGCTACGGTGTGGAGATGTCCGACTACGACATCGTCAACTTGGCCTCTATCGTTGAGCGCGAGGGCCTCAACGCCGACCAGCGCGCGCACGTGGCCTCGGTCTTCTACAACCGTCTTGCCGGCAAGCTCGATGGTCTGCGCTATCTCAACAGCGATGCGACCATGATGTATGTCACCGGTGGCGAGGTTACCGCCGACGACCTGCAGAGCGATAGTCCGTATAACACCTATAAGCACGAGGGCCTGCCGCCCACGCCCATCTGCTCTCCGTCGCTCGAGGCACTCAAGGCCACGCTTGAGCCGACCGACTCCGATGACCTGTATTTCTACATTACGCAGGACGAGGAGTACTTCTCGCAAACCTACGAAGAGCATCAACAGTCTTGGAATTAGCATGAGGATTTTTAGCCCCAAACGTTACGTTGCCTCGGTCGATCGCATCGACCTTGATACCCTTTGGGCCGACGGCAAACGCGCCATTCTGCTCGATCGCGATAACACCCTGGTGCCGCGCGACACCGAGCAGGTTCCCGCCGCGGTTTCCGCTTGGCTCGATACCGCCCGCGCCAAAGGCTTTAAGCTGTGCATGGTGTCCAACAACTGGCATCGCGACCAGGTCATGGCATCAGCACGCGAGCTGGGACTCGAGGCCATCAGCCATGCCATGAAGCCGGCGCCGTTTGCCCTCAAGGCGGGTCTTAAGCGCCTCGGCGCCACGGCTGACGAGGCGGTGCTGATCGGTGATCAGCTCTACACGGACGTGTGGAGCGGCAACTTCGCCGGCGTCGATACCATCCTGGTAAAGCCGCAGGCGACGCAGGACCTGTGGTATACGCAGATCTTCCGTATCTTTGAGCGCCGGGCCCTGCGCGACCTTCCTTGCGAGGAATAGGTCTCGTCATGTCCCAGCACATCAAACACGGCTGCGACCATATCTTCTTTATCGGCTTTTTGGGCGCGGGCAAGTCGACGCTTGCGCGCAACGTGGGCACCATGTTCAAGCGGCGTTTTATCGATACCGACCGTCTGGTCGTGCGCCGTTGCGGCAAGTCGGTAACCGAGATTTTTGAGACCGAGGGCGAGGATCGTTTTCGCGAGCTCGAGACCTCGGCGCTCCGTTCGCTCCAAAGCGAGCGCAGCCTGTTGGTTTCGTGCGGGGGCGGTATCGTCGAAACGCCGGTGAATATTGAACTGATGCACGAAATGGGTACGTGCGTGTACCTCGAGGGCGACTTCGAGGATTCGATTCGACAGATTCGTCGGTCCGACACGCGCCCCGATTTCCGTTCGCCCGAGCATGCTGCGCGCCTGTTTGAGCATCGCCGTCCGCTGTATCGCCAGGCCGCCGACCTTACCCTTGATATTCGCAACAAGTCCTTCGAGGACGTTTCCTACCTTTGTGCCGAGATGCTTTTGGAGCGTGGGCTGCTATGATTCGCCGTCAACTGATCAATTTCCAAAACCGCAGCGTCGATGTCCGTGTCGGATTGGGTGCGTTCGATGAACTGTCGCGCATGTTTGCCTCGGCCGTGGGCAAGCCTAAGCGCGCGATGGTCGTTTGGAACACCGCCACGTCAGAGCGTTTTGGTGAGGTCGTCGAGCATGCGCTGGTCGACGCCGGTTTTGTCATGTCACAGCTCTTCCTCGAGGTTTCGCCTGCTGGTGCCACGCTGGCCGATGCCGATGCGATCTTTGGCGCCCTGTCTGCCAACGGCATTACCTGCGACGATCTGGTTGTCGCCGTTGGCGATGCCCCGACCTGCTCGGTTGTTTGCTGGTGCGCCAACCAGTGGTGTGGCCGAACCGAGTGCGCACTGCTGCCGACGACCTTCGACGCCATGCTCACGGTCGCGACGACCATGAAGCCGCTCGTCGCCTCGTCGGCCAATGCGCTTCCCGCTATCGCGTTTCGTCCCGAACCGGGCTTGGTTGTGTGTGACCTCGACCTTGTTCGCGAGACGGACCCCGAGGACCTCAAGCTCGGCTACGCGGTACTTGTTGGCACCATGCTTTCAAGTAGCAAATCCCGCTGGAATCAGTTTACCGAGACCGTCCCCGAGATTCTTGCCGGCGACGAAGTTGCACTCGTCAATGCCGTCCAGTGGTCTCAGACTGCCCGCAAGGACGTACTGATGGCCACGAACCCGAGCGCCCGCCATGCACTCGATTTTGGTAAGACGGGGGAGCGCACCCTGCGCGCCTGCTTGGGCGATGCCGCTTCGCAGGTCCCTGCCTACCAGCTGTTGTCCGAGGGCATGCGCTTTGAGGCGCGCCTAGCACATGATGCCTGCGACTTTGATATCGATTACGTCTTTGAGGTCGATGACTGCCTGGAGGACTTTGGCATCGAGGAACTTGCCTTCGACCTGGAGCCCACCGCGTTTATCGAGGAGTTCCGCAAGCAGCAGTTCGCCCGCTCGAACCGCAGCATGTTGCCGCTGCCCGCAGCGCTCGGCTCCATTCGTCTAACGAGTGTTGAGGACGAGGTTCTTGAGCGCCATGCTCACGCCTACTTGGCTTCCCGCAAAGAACTTCTCTAAGATTTATTGACATCCATCGTCTTTCGTATCATGTTGAGGGACGGGTTTTCAATCGGTTGCGGTTCGTATGCGATTCCGACGTTCGGTTGAGACCCGTCCCGCACTTTTTGAGACAATAAGAAAGGAATCTGCATGTCTGAGTTTGCTGCCGGTCCTGCCGGTCGTATCGAACGTGTCCGTGCCCTGATGGTCGTGCGCGGTTACGACGCTATCGTGGTACGCGATGAGGCCAATCTTCGTTGGCTCACGGGCGTGAAGGGCGTCTTCGACTACACCTTCGAGTTCCCGCACGCGGCGTTTATTACGGCTGACCAGTGCCTGTTCCATACCGACTCGCGCTACCTCAACAGCTTTGAGGAGAACACGCCCGCCGACAGCCCCTGGGTCTACGACATGGACGAGGGCACCATCCCCGGTTGGGTCGCCGGCAAGATCGCGGCCAACAAGTGCCGCGTCTGCGCTGTCGAGGACGACATGCAAATCAACTTCTACCAGGGTATTCAGCGTGGTCTGGAGGACCGTTCCGTCGCCTGCATGTTGCCGCTGATGCATGACGACATTCGCAAGATGCGCGCCATCAAGGACGCCGAGGAGATCGAGCTCATGCGCCATGCGCAGTCGATCACCGATGCCGCCTTCCAGCATATGCTCGGCTTTATTAAGCCCGGTATGACCGAGAAGCAGGTTCGCAACGAGCTCGAGAACTTTATGTTCGCCAACGGCGCCGACAGCCTGGCCTTCGGCTCCATTGTGGCGAGCGGCCCCAACACCGCCAACCCGCATGCCGTACCGAGTGACCGTGTCATCGAGAAGGGCGACTTCGTCCTCATGGATTACGGCGCGGGCTACTGCGATTATCGTTCCGACATGACGCGCACCGTCGTGATGGGCGAGCCTACCCAGGAGCAGCTTGACCTGTACGCGCTCGTGCGCCGTACGCACGAGGAGTGCGTCGCTGCCATCCATCCGGGCGTCGAGGGCAACGACATTTTTAAGCTTTCCAAGAAGATCATCGGCGATGCCGGTTATGGCGATTACTACAACCATGGCCTGGGCCACGGCGTTGGTATCGACATCCACGAGCTGCCCAACTTCAACCGCAGCAAGAACAGCATCGAGGTCGGCTCGGTTATCACCATGGAGCCCGGCGTGTATCTGCCCGGTGTGGGTGGCGTGCGTCTGGAGGACTACGGCGTGGTCACTGAGAACGGCTACGAGCCCTTCACCAAGACCCCGCACGACCTGCACGTCATCGATTGCTAGCCCATTTCGATAGATTTTTGGGGCGGGGCGTCCGGAGCAATTCGGGCGCCCCGCGTTCTCTTTTTATGCGCTCGCTGCAGGCGCCGTCTGCAAGTGTATAATTTCGGTCGTATGTAATTTGGACGCTTGTGCGTTCTGCCCATAACAAGAAAGGTCGCTATGCCTACCATTTCTACCGCCGACTTCAAGAACGGCCTCGGTCTCCGCATTAAGGACAAGGTCTACACCATCGTCGAGTTCCAGCATGTCAAGCCGGGCAAGGGTGGCGCGTTTGTGCGCTACAAGACCCGCGACATCAAGAGCGGCCGCGTCGTCGAGAACACCTGCAACGCCGGCACCAAGTTCGAGAGCGTCATGCTCACCACCCGTGAGTTCCAGTACCTCTACAACGATGGCGCTGACTACATCTTCATGGACAACGAGACCTATGAGCAGGTTCCCGTTCCCGAGGACATGGTGGGCGAGAACTCCAAGTGGCTGCGCGAGAACGACATCTGCCAGCTGCTCTTCGCCGACGATGAGCTCATGGGCGTGACGCCGCCGATGTTCATCGAGACCACCATCGTCCAGACCGACCCGGGCTTTAAGGGCGACACCGTCCAGGGTTCCACCAAGCCGGCCACGATTGACACCGGCGCTGTCATCCAGGTCCCCATGTACCTCAACGAGGGCGAGGTCATCAAGGTTGACACCCGCGACGGCAAGTTCGTCTCCCGCGTCTAGCAACCAACTCTTCTAGGAGGACTCATGCCCCAGGAAATCAAGATTGACGGCATCGGCATTTCGCCCGATGTTCTGACCGCCATCGTCTCGCGCGCCGTGTCGGATGTCGAGGGCATCGCCTCCGTTGGCGTCAAGGACCTTGCCACCAACCTTGTCTCCATGATGCTCTCGTCCAAGGCCCCGGCTTCCGAGCCGGCGGTCGAGGCCGAGGTCGTCGGCGACAAGCTCGCACTCACCGTGCGTGTCGTGGTGTTCTTTGGCTATCCGTTCAAGAAGCTCGCCGAGGCCGTTCGCGCCGCCGTGGTCGCTGCCATCGATGCTCAGGTGGGCGTCGAGGTCGAGCGCGTTGACGTTTGCATCGACGGTCTCGTTTTCCCCAAGGAGTAACCTTTGAGCCTTAAGGTTTATCGCGGGCGCACGCTTGCCCGCAGTCAGGCGCTACAGTTGCTGTTCCAGGCCGAGGCCACGGACAGTCCGCTCGAGCGCGTCCTCGAGGGCGATTTCCTGATCTCGAAGGGTCCCCTCGACCCCTATGCGCTGGAGCTTTGCCGCGGTGCCTACGAGCATATCGATCGTATCGACTGTGCCCTGCGCGCCGTCGCCAAGAACTGGGATCTTATGCGCATGCCCGGCGCCGACCGCAATTTGCTGCGTATCGCCGTCTATGAGATGCGCTTCCTCACCGACGAGGAGGTCTCGGACGCCATCGTAATCAACGAGGCC
The DNA here is from genome assembly GCF_040092425.1 of Collinsella sp. CLA-ER-H3. Taxonomy (NCBI): domain Bacteria; kingdom Bacillati; phylum Actinomycetota; class Coriobacteriia; order Coriobacteriales; family Coriobacteriaceae; genus Collinsella; species Collinsella sp. CLA-ER-H3. The sequence goes on along the minus strand of NZ_JBBNLP010000005.1, from coordinate 77,808 downwards.
GTCGAGCTTGCCAAGGCCTATGGCACCGACCAGTCCGCTTCGTTCGTCAACGGCGTGCTGGGCAAGATTGCTCGCAGCGAGGAGCTGCCAGGCGAGGACCTGTACCAGGAGCTGCTGGCCGAAGATCGCGCTCGCGAGGAGGCGCAGGCTGCCGAGGCTGCCGCCAAGGTTGCGGTTGCCCAAGCTGAGGCTGGCGTGCTGGCCGAGGATGCGGACGCCGCCGAGGCTGTTGTCGACTCCGTCGAGGAGTAGCCATGCCAGAGGGTTCTGTCCGTAACTTTGATGAGATCTCGGACCGTCTGGATCAGATCATCGCTACCGTTCGCTCCAAGGATACCTCCTTGGAGCGTTCGCTCGATTTGTTTGACGAAGCGATTGAGCTGGGCTCCCGCGCGGTCGATATGGTCGACAAGTTTGAGTTGACGCCGCGTGAGGCCGACAAGCTCGAGCAAGAATACGATGAGGATGCGACAAACGAATCCCAGGATAGCTAGGCCGCATCTCCGGATACGAATGGTTGATGGCATTCATGAAACGCGTGCGTCTTGATGACGAACTGATTTCACAGGGCATCTGCGCCGATCGCGCGGATGCCCTTCGCACTCTTATGGCCGGCTTGGTCTCGAGTGGCGGTGAGCGCTTGACTTCGCCGGGCCTTAAGGTGATCCCGGGGCTGCCGCTGCACGTGAAGGGGCGCATTCCCTATGTTGGCCGCGGTGGTCTTAAGCTCGAAGGCGCGCTTGATGCGTTTGGCATCAATCCGACGGGCCTTGCCTGTTTGGATGTGGGCTGCTCTACCGGCGGTTTTACCGATTGCCTGCTCAAGCGCGGAGCTGCGACCGTTGTCTCTGTGGACGTGGGTCACGCCCAGTTCGATTGGTCGTTGCGTCAGGACGATCGCGTGACGCTGCATGAGCGCACAAACGTGACGCAGCTGCCTGAGCTTGGCTATACCGGCGCCATCGACCTGGCTGTGTGTGATGTCTCGTTTACCAGCATCGCGAATATTATCGATGCGGTACTGGCGTGCCTCGCGCCTACGGGTGCATTCTGCACGCTCGTAAAGCCGCAGTTTGAGGCTCCGGCGGCGCTGGTGGGCGAGGGCGGCATTGTGACCGATCCCGCCGTGCGCCGTGATACACTCGTTGCGGCAGTTGAACTCTTTGCCTCTAAGGGGCTGTTCCCGGTCGATGTGTGCGTGTCGCCCATTCATGGTGCCAAGGGAAACGTTGAGTTTTTCCTGTACGGCACGAGATTTGACTCTGGCGACCGCCCGCAAGACGAGTTGCAATCTCAGGTATCGGTTTTGAGCGAGAAAGCTGCAACGCTATGAAGGTCTTTCTGGTTCCCAATTACTACAAGCAAGAGGCGGTCGAGAGCGGCCTGATGATCGAGCTTTGGCTGACGCGCCAGGGCTATGAGGTCGCATGGGCTGCCGACCAGCGATCCAAGATTCAGAGCACGCCTGATATTGACGGCTCCGATCTGGTCATTACGCTCGGCGGCGACGGTACGTTGCTGCGCGCTGCCCGCATCCTCAACCATCGCGAGATTCCTATCCTCGGTCTTTCCTATGGTCACCTGGGCTTTTTGACGGCTGCGAGTCCCGAGGAGCGCGACATTCTGCAGGTCGTGAGCGACGCCCTGTCCGGCGAGCTGCATGTGAGCCGTCGCGCTACCATCGCCGCGGATATCGTGTCCGTGCGCGAAGACGGTACGAAGGATGTCGTGCGCACCTTCGCCCTCAACGACATGGCGCTTACCCGCGGTCCGCTGTCCGATATGGTCGAGTTCGACATCACGGTGTCGGGCCACCATATCGACCGACTGCGTGGCGACGGCGTGGTCGTGTCCACGGCGACTGGTTCTACGGGTTACGCGCTCAGTGCCGGTGGCCCCATCGTGAGCCCCGACTATACGGGCATGGTCTGCGTACCCATTGCGCCGCACACCATTCAGGCCCGTGCCTTCTTGACTTCGCCGAGTGATGTCGTCGAAATCTTTATGTCCGATGACCGTCCGAGCGTTCCGGCGATCGCTATCGATGGGCAGTTTATTACCTGTGATGGCACCGTTGAGAGCGTGGCTGTGCGCCGCGGGCCCGGTGATGTGCTGCTGCTGGATTACGGCCCCGAGAGCTTCTATAACTCGGTGAGCCGCGTATTCTACGGAGTCCGTCATGATCGATGAACTGCAGGTTTCTAACATTGCACTCATTCGCGAGGCGACGCTGGTGCCGAGTGCCGGCCTGACTGTCCTGACCGGTGAGACCGGCGCCGGCAAGACTGCGCTGCTCTCGGCGCTCAAGCTTATTTTGGGCGAGCGCGCGGATTCGTCGACGGTGCGCGAGGGCGAGGCGCTGGCGAGCGTCGAGGCGCGGCTGTTTGACGGGCCGCACGACACGGAGGGCTTTACCGTGCAGCGTAGCCTTTCTGCCGAGGGCCGCAGCCGCGTGAAGATTGACGGCCGCATCGCCAGCGTGCGCGAGCTTTCGGAGCGCGTCGGCGTGATGATGGATCTGTGCGGCCAGCACGAGCACCAGCGCTTGCTCGACCCGGCGCATCACGTTGCGATGGTCGATGCATGGGCAGGGCGCCCGGCACTCGAGGCGCTGGATGCGTACCGCGCCTGCTTTAAGGCATCGCGTGCTGCCGCCAAGGAGGTTCGACGTGTCGAAGAGGCCTCGCGTGCGCAGGGGAGCCGCGTCGAGGAGGCGCGCTTTGCCCTCGAGCGCATCGGCGAGGTCGACCCCAAGCCGGGCGAGTATGAGGAACTCGAGGAACTGCTGCCGCGCTCCGAACATGCCGAGGTACTGGTTGCCACGGCTAACGATGCCCATGCATCGCTTGCCTCCGAAGGGGGAGCGCTCGATGTCGTGAACAGCGCCGTGGCAGAGCTTTCCCGTATGGCTACCGTCGATCGCAAACTGGGCGACATTGCCGATGCGCTTTCGGATGCCTGCATCTCCCTTGAGGATTGCGCGAACGAGCTTCGTGCCTATCGTGATGGCGTCGCCTTCGACCCGCGCGAGCTCGCTCGCATGCGTGAGCGGTATTCCGACCTCAAGGGCCTGTTGCGTCAGTGGGGTCCCACCATGGACGATGTTTTTGCTATGCGCGATCGCTCGCAAGAGCTGCTGTCCCTGGTCGATGATGGCGATGAGCAGATCAAAAAGGCGCGTGAGGCACTCGGGAGCGCTGAGCGCGAGTTGTTTACCGCTGCCAAGGCACTTAAGCGCGCTCGAAATACGGCGGCCCCGCGCTTCTGCCACGAGGTTGGCCGCCAGATGGCGCGCTTGGAGATGGGTAGTGCCGAGCTCGTCTGGGAGTCGCGCGATCTTCCCCGTGCTGAGTGGACGCCCGTTGGTCCTTCGAGCTACGAGCTGCTATACCGCAGCGGTGCCGGTTTGACTCCACGTCCCCTGCGCCGCATTGCATCGGGCGGCGAGCTCAGCCGCGTCATGCTGGCAAGTAAGGTTGTCCTCGGTAACGCGGACGGTGTCGATACGCTGGTGTTTGACGAGGTCGATGCTGGTGTCGGTGGCTCCACGGCGCGTGCACTCGCGGGCGTGCTGTCAGATCTCGCCTCTACGCATCAGGTGATTGTCGTAACCCACTTGGCGCAGGTCGCCGTCATGGCCGATAAGCATTATGTTGTCAGCAAGGAACCAGGCGATGTTCCCCAGACGCATTTGGACGAGGTAACCGGCGAAGCGCGTACCGCCGAGATCGCCCGCATGTTGAGCGGCGATCAGTCCGAGGCAAGCCTGGCGCACGCCAGGCAGATGCTTGCGGAGGCGCGTGCCTAGGTCGAGTCGCCACACGCATGTCCAACCCGGCCGCCACGAAACGGGTCCATCTACTACGTTTGGTAGGGCATCGGCAACCACGCCGAGAATTGCAAAAAGAAAACCGCAGGTAGAACGCCTGCGGTTTTCTCTATTTTGGGTGTATGGTTGGCGGTTGCGGTTAAAACGTAGTAGATGGGCGGGTTTCGTGGCGAGGGGCGTCTATCGGCTCCCCAATTTACCTACTCAACGACCTTATCCGGCTGGATGAGCTCCTCGTAGTAGCTGATATGCTCGCGAGCGTCTTCAATCTCGGGCAGCAGGAAGTTGTAGATGACTTCGATGATCATCGTGGCACTGATCTTGGAGAACGCAAAGTCGCCTGTCGTCAGCAGCGCTTCGTGGTTGACGGTATTAAAAGTGTGGTCTGCCAGGCGCGCGAGTGGGGATTTGCTGTCACTGCTGATGACGACTACGGTTGCGCCGCAGTTGCGAGCCGCTTTTGCCATGCGATTCAATCGGCGCGATTTGCCGGAGTTTGAGATAAGCACGATGACGTCACCCGGGCGTAACGTGAGCGCAAAGCCGATTGATGTCTCGCTAATGGTGCTCGCCATGCAGCGCAGGCCCAGCTGCGAAAACTTAAACGTCGCATCGAGCGCGACCGCGTTCGTATTGCCCACAGCTGCAAACTCAATAATCCCTGCATGCTTAAGGGCATGCACAACAGCCGCCAGCGTATCGTGGTCGATCCCGTCGATGGTCGCATTAAGCTCGCTCACCTTGGCAGCCAGGATATTCTTGAGGCTCTGCTCCATATTGTCGAGCGAGACCTCGTCAGTCAGGCCCTCGTTACGCTGGCTTTCCAAATCCCTCGCCAACGAAAACTGAAAGCTGCGGAAGCTACCAAAGCCAAGCTTTCGGCAGAAGCGCGAAACGGTCGCCTCGGACGTGGCGGCGGCGCGTGAGAGCTGAGCGGCCGTGAGGCGCGGCGCCTCGGACTGGTGCTCCAATATATAGTCGACGATGCGCTGCTCGGACTCGCTGTATCCCTGATGGGTGCTTATGAGGGAAAGTGCGCTCTTGCTACTATCGCTCATGGATGGCTCCTGGTTGGCATGAAAATCCAATTTGATTTGCAATGCCATAGTATACGGGCATTTCCAATTACAAGATACACCTTGCCGTTTCAAGTGTTGATGGTAAACTTTCACCTACCGTTTACGGTTATGAAAGAACCTTTCACCGGAGAATTGCACCTTGCCTCTTCTCACGCGGACGGTAGGTTGGTATCTTTCAGTTGTGGAAAAACGCGCATCGAAGCGCGTGTAGGGGAGCGCCCGCGGGCGCTGTACTCAAGAAGGAGGGACACATGGCTAAGTTTGACATCATCGCCGCCACCGGTTGCCCGACCGGCATTGCGCACACCTTCATGGCGAAGGAAGCGCTGGAGAAGGCAGCTGCCGAGCGCGGTCTGACCATTAAGGTCGAGACTCATGGCCAGGTCGGTGTCGAGAACGAGCTCACCAAGAGTGAGATCGCTGGTGCCAAGGCCGTCGTCGTCGCAGCCGACAAGGATGTCCAGGCTGAGCGTTTCGCCGGTAAGCCCATGGTTTCCGTTGGTGTTTCCAAGGCCCTGTCCGTTGAGGCCGCCGGTAAGCTGATTGACCGCGCGCTCGCCGCCAAGGGCGACAGCACGGTTGCAGCCGCTGCCGATGTCGAGGATGAGGTCGAGGAGAAGGAGTCCATCGGCCACGTCATCTACAAGCACCTCATGAACGGCGTCAGCCACATGCTGGTCTTCGTTGTTGCTGGTGGTGTTCTGACCGCTGTCTCGTTCCTGTGGGGCATTACGTCCTTCGATTCGACGGCGTCTGACTACAACAGCTTTGCTGCGATGCTCAAGATCATCGGCGGCATCGCCATGAACCTTATGGTTCCGGTGCTTTCCGCCTACATCGCCGAATCCATCGGCAAGCGCCCGGCGCTCGTCCCCGGCTTTGTTGCCGGTATGATCGCCATCCAGGGCCTGCCTGTTAACGCCGAGACCGGCATGATCGATGCCGGTGGCGCCGGCGTGGGCTTCGGCTTCCTGGGCGGCATCGTCGGCGGCTTCCTTGCCGGCTATGTCATCTTGCTGCTCGAGAAGGTCTTTGCCGGTCTGCCCAAGAATCTGGACGGCCTCAAGGCTATCTTCCTGTACCCGCTGTTCTCGACGGCTATCGTCGGCCTGGTCATGCTCGGCATTTCCGGCCCCATGGCTGCCATCAACACCGCCATGATGGACTTCCTCAAGGGCCTGTCCGCCTCTGGCGCCGTTGTCCTGGGTCTTGCCATTGGCTGCATGTGCGCCTTTGACATGGGCGGCCCGGTCAACAAGGCTGCTTACGTCACCGGTACCGCTATGCTCACCGAGGCTCTGGCCGCCGGTGTTGGCACCGATACCTATAACTTCGGCACCAACTTCATGGCTGCCGTCTCCGCCGCCTGCATCGTTCCGCCGCTGATCACCACCTTTGCCGTCGTTGTCGGCAAGAAGTACTTCAGCCAGGAGGATCACGACGCCGGTGTCGTCAACCTCATCCTTGGTTGCACCCACATCACCGAGGGCGCCATTCCGTTCATGACCAAGAACATCTGGCCCGTCATGCCCATCATGATGCTCGGTTCCTCTATCGCTTCGATCCTGACCATTATGTTCAACGTTCACGATCCGGCGCCTCACGGTGGCTTCCTGGTCCTGCCCGTTGTCGAGAACGGTCCGCTTTGGGTCCTCGCGATCCTCATCGGCGCTGTGGTCGGTGGCATCCTGTTCGTGGCCTTCAAGAAGTACGACTTCGAGAAGAACCAGAAGGCCGCTCCTGTAGCCAAGCCCGTTGAGGCCCCCAAGGCCGCTGCCGTCGAGGCCCCCAAGGCCGAGGCTGCTGACTTCGTGAAGGTCGAGAACGTCTTTGTCGCCGAGGACTTCGCTTCTCGTGACGAGGCTCTGAGCTTCGTTTCCAACCAGGCCGTCAAGGCCGGTATCGCAAGCGACGCCGACGCCGTGATGAACGCCTTCCTGGCCCGCGAGGCCGAGGGCACCACGGGCATGATGGAGGGCTTCGCCATCCCGCATGCCAAGTCCGATGCCATTACCGAGGCTGCCGTTATCGTCGTCAAGGACGAGTCCGGCGTGACCGGTTGGGATACCATGGACGGCGCTCCCGTCAACGTGGCTATCGCCCTGCTCATCCCCGGTGCCCAGGCCGGCACTACGCACCTCAAGATCCTGTCCAAGGTCGCCGAGGCGCTCATGGACGAGGACTTCCGTGCCACCGTCAAGGGTTCCACCGACGCCGTCGAGATCGCCAAGACGATCAACGCCCGCCTGGTCTAATTCCACGGTACGGGAATAACATCGCCCCCTGTATATAAGGCGGAGTCCCTCTCCAGGGTCTCCGCCTTTTTCGGTAACAGAGAACGCACCGGTTGATCCCATCAGCCAGAATTCCTTTCAGCCGACATTACTCTGGACCGACCGAGTTTCCGCAGCTCGCCCGCCGGGCGGGGCGGTTAAGTTTGTCGCGAGTTCCGCACGCAAAGGAAAGCACTTAATGTGCTTTCCGTCTTGCGCAGGACTGTAGAGCAGCAAACTTAACCGCCCCGCCCGGCGGGCGAGCGCAGGGATACGACATCTGTCCAACAATTCGTGTGAAACACAATGAAAAACCGTTTGATGTGAGTTAATATAAATAACGTCGTGAATCTGACTCCTGCCACATGCATGACAGGGGTTAAACACAAAAAGGAGTCAACTATGGTTTCTGAGAAGGCTACCCTCGTTAATCCTCAGGGTCTGCACATGCGTCCGGCTGGTCTGTTCGCCTCCACCATGGGCAAGTACGCCTGTGACGTGACGGTCGTCACCCCCGAGAAGGAGGTCAACGGCAAGTCCCCGATGGCCCTCATGGCTGCTGGTATCCCCTGCGGTACTGAGGTCGAGGTCAAGTGCGACGGCGCCGACGAGGCCGAGGCTCTGGCTGCTGCCATCGAGCTCATCAAGAGCGGTCTTGGCGAGTAGAACTCAAACGGGTCGCATGTTGAACAACTAAGTTCATATTTGGGGGCGCAGTGACCTGTTGTAAGGTAGCTGCGCTCTTTTGTCATGGATATGGCAAAACGCTTTATCACATGACACGGAGAGAGGAATGGGAATGTATCAGGGAGTCAACGCTTCCGAGGGCATCGGTATCGGCACCGTCATGGTCGCCGTCGATCCCGACTTGACGTTTGAGCCGCACGAGGTTGCTGATTCGGCAGCAGAGAAGGAGCGCTATCAGTCCGCTCTTTCGGTCTTCTGCGAGAAGACCCAGGCTCAGGCCGACCATATGAAGGAGACGGTGGGCGAGGCCGAGGCCGAGATCATGAGCGGACACATTGTCCTGGCTCAGGACCCGGGCATGACTGACGCCATCAACGCCGCCATTGACGGCGGTACCTGCGCCGAGCAGGCGCTCATGGACACCTCGACCATGTTTGAGAACATGTTCCTGTCCATGGACGACGAGATGTTCCGTCTGCGCGCGGCCGACATTGCCGACATCCGCACCGGTATTCTGGCCGAGCTGCTGGGCAAGGAGGTCGTCGACCTTTCCGTCCTGCCCGAGAACACCGTCGTTGTCGTGCACGACCTCACGCCGTCCATGACCGCCACGATCGATAAGGCCCACGTTGCCGGCATCGTCACCGAGACCGGTGGCCGCACGTCGCACTCCGCGATCATCGCGCGCGCCCTCGAGATCCCGGCTGTCCTTTCGGTTTCCAACAGCTGCACCGCGCTGCGCAACGGTATGACCGTTGTCGTCGACGGTGGCAAGGGTATCGTCGAGGCCGATCCCGACGAGGAGACGCTCGCTGCCTATACCGCCAAGGCCGAGGCCTTCGCTGCCGAGAAGGCGGCCCTCGAGGCCTTCCGTGGCAAGCCGTCCGTGACTGCCGATGGCATCAAGAAGATCATCGCCTGCAACATCGGTAACCCCGATGACGTGCCCAACGCGCTCGATCACGACGCCGAGGCCATCGGTCTGTTCCGCTCCGAGTTCCTGTTCATGGACTCTGCTGAGCTTCCTTCCGAGGAGGAGCAGTTCAACGCCTACCGTAAGGTCGCCAGCGCGCTCAAGGGTGCTCCGGTCATCATCCGCACGCTCGATGTGGGTGGCGACAAGGAGATTCCGTATCTGCATATGGTCAAGGAAGACAACCCCTTCATGGGCTTCCGCGCCGTGCGTTACTGCCTGGCCAATCCCGACCAGTACAAGGTCCAGCTCCGCGCTCTGCTGCGCGCTAGCGCCTTCGGTGACGTCAAGATCATGATCCCACTCGTCACCTGCGTCGAGGAGGTCTTGGCTGTCAAGGAGCTCGTCGAGCAGTGCAAGGCCGAGCTGACCGAAGAGGGTCGCAAGTTCAACGAGAACATCGAGGTCGGCATCATGGTCGAGACGCCCGCCGCTTCGCTGCTCGCAGACCGTCTTGCCGAGGTCGCCGACTTCTTCTCCATCGGCACCAACGACCTGATCGGCTACACCATGTGCGCCGACCGTGGTAACGACACCATCTCCAACCTGTACCAGGTTTACTATCCCGCCGTGCTCCGCTCGCTCAAGAACATCATCGAGAGCGGCGTGAAGGCCGGCATCATGGTCGGTATGTGCGGCGAGGCCGCTGCCGATCCGCTGCTCGAGCCGCTGCTGATCAGCTGGGGCCTGGAGGAGTTCTCGATGAGCGCTCCGTCGATCCTGCGCGCCCGCAAGACCATCAGCCAGTGGACCAAGGCCGAGTGCGACGAGCTCGCCGAGAAGGCACTCGCCTGCAACACCGCCGCCGAGGTCAAGGCACTGCTCGAGTCCGCAGCTCGCTAATTTGGTATCAGAGGTAACCGCGTGGTTGGAATGGGCCGGCCACGCGGCCCTCACATATACAGGGGGTACTGTAAATGTTCTACACGCTAACCGCTAACCCGGCTGTCGACATGACGGTTTCGAGCTCTCCGCTCGAGCCCGACGAGAACGTCCGCACCGGCTCGGCCAGCTACACGGCTAACGGCAAGGGCCTCGACGTGTCCTTCGCCTTTAAGAAGATGGGCGTCGACACCGTCGCGCTCGGCTTCTTCGCTGGCTTCACGGGCAAGTTCATCGTCGAGGAGGTCATGAACCTGGGTTGCCTCTGCCGCCCGGTCTGGACCGACGGTATCACGCGCATTAACACCTACGTCAACGATGGCCAGCACGAGTACGGCATCCTGAACCCGGGTGCTCCTATTACGCCGCAGCACCAGGAGGAGCTCTACAACATCCTGGACACCGCGGGCGATCTCGAGTGCCTGATCGTTTCCGGCTCCGTGCCTCCCAAAGCTACGCCCGACTTCCTGGCTCAGGTCATGGAGCACGCTCAGGCTCGTGGCGCCGACGTCGTCCTGGACCTGTCCTCCGACAAGCTCAAGGAGCTCGCTCACAAGAAGCCGCTGCTCATCAAGCCGAACCATCACGAGATGAAGGCCATCTTCGGCGTGCCGGTCGACACCGACGACGAGGTCCGCGTTGCCATGAAGATGGCTCACGACGCTGGCGTTCAGAACGTGCTGCTCACCCGTGGTAGCCGCGGCGACGCTTACTTCTCCAACGGCGAGGATATTTGGTACGCCAAGCGTGAGTTCAACATCAAGCTGGTTTCTTCTGTCTGCGCCGGCGACTGCACCCTCGCTGCGTTCCTGCACAAGTGGTACAGGGATCGCGACAACGTCGAGGAGGCCATGAAGCTCGCTATGGCCACCGGCGCCAACGTTGCCGAGTCCGTCGGCATCGGCGACTTCGGTCACGTCGACGAGTACAGCAAGCGCGTTGCTGTCCGCAAGCTCGATCGTCAGTAATCGAAACGCGACATATTCGTGCGCATGCGGCGCCCCGGTTTCGGCTGGGGCGCCTTTTTTGTTCCGTTATTGGAGAGAGATGCTCTGCCGTACTTCATCGCTTCCACACCGTTCACCGAGTTGTCCTAGCCTTTTACCGTTGGGTGGAATATACTTTCATTAACACGTTACTTCGTGAAAGGAACATTCATGATTTACACGCTCACTGCAAATCCCGCCATTGACTACAACATCGCCTGCGACGGCCTTGCTGCCAACACCGTCACGCGTACCCGTAACGCCGTCTACACGCCCAACGGCAAGGGTCTCAACGTCTCGTTCACCCTCGATCACTACGGTGTCGACACCACGATCCTGGGCTTTTTCGCCGGCTTCTCGGGCGAGTTTATCGTTAAGGGCGCCGAGGCCCTGGGCGTGCCCGTCAAGCCCGTTTGGACCGACGGCATCACGCGCGTCAACGTGTTCCTCAATGCCGGACCCGACACCGAGTACAACATGGTCAACGCCGGTGCCGCCATCAACGAGGCCAACGAGCAGGAGATGTTTGAGCTCATCGATTCGCTCGATGACATGACCTGCCTGGTCATCAGCGGCTCGCTGCCTCCCAACACTTCCGAGGGCTTCTTGGCCGAGGTCCTGCGCCGCGTCAAGGCCAAGGGGGCCGAGTTCGTCCTCGACATCTCGAGCCATCAGCTGGCAGACCTCATTGCCATGGAGCCGCTGCTGATCAAGCCCAATGACGACGAGCTGCTCGACATCTTTGGCATTAAGGTGAGCGGTGGCGACGATGAGTCCGTCAAGGGCGCTATGGCCGAGCTGCACGCTAAGGGCGCCAAGAACGTGCTGCTGACCCTCGGTGGCGCCGGTGCGTACTTCTCCAACGGCGAGCACATCTGGTTTGCCAATCGCACCTTCGACGTCAAGCTGCTGTCGACGGTGTGCGCCGGCGATTCCTCGCTGGCTGCCTTCCTGTCCGTATGGCACGACGCCCCCGAGCGCGTCGAGGATGCCCTGCGCCTTTCGATGGCTACCGGCGCCAACGTGGTCGAGTGCCCGGGCCTGGGCGACTTTGCCAAGGTCGAGGAGTATAAGAAGGGCATCGCTATCCGCGAGGTCTGCTAACTCCGGCCTAAAGCTTGAGTATTTCGAGTGGTTCGCATCCGTCTTGGCAACAGGACGGATGCGTTTTTGTTTATCGGACTTGCGTGTGCAGGGGAGGCTGTTTCTTGCTAGACTTCTTGCAGATGCAATCGACAACCAATTTGATAGCCGCAGGAGGCCACAGGTATGTGCAATGTTTCGCTCAACGGTACGCACCCGACCGATGCCTCCCTGCGAGTGCTGCGTGCGCTCGAGGCGGCTGGTCTTGAGGCTTGGTACGTGGGCGGTTGGGTGCGCGACGCCCTGATGGGGTGCTCCAGCCACGATGTTGATATGTGCTGTAGCGGCCTGTGGCAAGAGTCCAAGGCGGCGCTCGAGGCCGCTGATATTGCGGTCGTGGAGTCGGGCATTAAATTTGGCGGAATCACGGCTATTTCCGATGGCGAGCGTATCGAGGTCACCACGTACCGTCTGGATGGCTTCTATACCGATGGGCGCCATCCTCAGAGCGTCGAGCGCGCCGCCTCGCTCGAGGACGATCTGGCGCGCCGCGACTTTACCGTCAACGCCATGGCCTGGCATCCCGAGCGCGGGCTTGTCGACCGCTACGACGGCCAGGGTGACTTGGAGTGCAAGCTGATTCGCGCTGTCGGCGATCCCAAGCGTCGCTTTAACGAGGACGCCCTGCGCATGCTGCGCGCGGTGCGCTTTGCCTGCCGCCTGGACTTTATGATTGAGCCCGAGACCAAGCGTGCGCTTGCCGAGTGCGCGCCGCTGCTCGATGCCGTAGCGCGCGAGCGTGTGGGTATTGAGCTCGAGGGCATTCTTTCGACCGGTCACGGGGGAGACGCCATGTTGCGCTACCCTGAGCTCATCTGCGCCGCTGTGCCCGAGTTGGCAGCGGGTCGCGGGTTTGATCAGCGAAGTGTCTACCATGCGTTTAACGTCTACGAGCATATCGCCCGTGTGCTGACGGTGGCAGGGGAGCTGGCGCTGTGCGACGGCGTCGCGCCATCGTCGAGCCTTATGTGGGCGGCGTTTTTGCACGATGTCTCCAAGCCCGAGTGCTTTACGGTCGATCACGCCGGCAGCGGACACTTCTACGGTCATCCCGAGCTCGGCGCCAAGAAAGCGCGCGTCATTATGGATCGCCTGGCTCTCTCGCACGACCTGGTGCGCGACGTGTGCCTGCTCATCAAATATCACGACAAACCGCTGCGTCCCGAGCGATCCTGCCTGCTCAATATGATGTGCGCGCTTTCTGGCGAGGGCGTCGACACGGCCCGTCTGATTGACGAGCTCATGGACCTTAAGCGTGCTGACACGCTCGGCAAGGCCCCGTCGTGCTTCTATTACGTTGAGACGATTGAGGAGATGCGCGCGATGGCGCACGAGCTGCTGAAGGCAGGGGAGCCCTATACGCTCAAGATGCTCGCCATCAACGGCGGCGACCTGATCCGTGCCGGAGTCAAGCCTGGGCCGGAACTGGGTCAGCTTCTCAACTCCGCCCTCGACGCCGTGATCGAAGACAACATTCCCAACGATCGCGAAGCTCTTTTGGTCCATCTCAACTTGAATTAGCTACCCAGTTTACCTGCGTGTTCCATAACCTGCCGACAATTTTTCGGCAATTTGGAATTTCTTCTTGCGCTGACGTTTTTTGTCCCGTAATATATTTCCTCGCAGCACGGCAGTGCAGATGTCATGTGGCCCGTTCGTCTAGCGGTTTAGGACGCCGCCCTCTCAAGGCGGAGATCACCAGTTCGAATCTGGTACGGGCTACCACTTCTTTTCTGCTGATTTCTATGGCCCGTTCGTCTAGCGGTTTAGGACGCCGCCCTCTCAAGGCGGAGATCACCAGTTCGAATCTGGTACGGGCTACCACGCATCTGATACCCGGACTTCCCATGGAAGTCCGGGTTTTTTGTTATCAAACAACCGTCTGCAATTCCCGTTTGAACCAGAGCTTTGCGTTCTGTCTATGGCCCTTACGGGTACAATATCCAAGATATTTTGACTGTTAGAAGGAGTCTCATGACGGAGTCCTCTCAGCATACGTCTAAGCCCCAGGTCGAGGTTGAGGCCTCGGGCGGAGATGACAATAAGAGTGCACGCCGCGGCGCCATCTTTATCGGCGTCGTGCTGGTTGGTTATATCGTCTATCTGGTGGTAACCGGGCAGATGGGACAGTTTTGGGCCGCTATGTCGAGCGTCCAGGCGTCTTGGCTCGTTGTCGCGTGTCTTTGCATGTTCATGTATCTGTTCTTTGGCATTGTGGCCTATGCGATCGCTGTCTGGCTCGACCCCAATTCACCCGTCGGCATCCGCGACCTGATCTCGGTCGAGGCGAGTGGCATCTTCTTTGGCAACCTGACGCCCATGATGATGGGCTCGACTCCTGCCCAGATCTACCGCCTGACCAAGGCGGGCCAAAATGTCGGCGAGGCTGGCGCCACGCAGTTCACGCGCTTTATCGTGTACCAGTTTGGCCTCGTTGCCTGGGGCGCTATCCTACTGCTTGCTCGCATGCCGTTTTTTGCCGAGCGCTATGGCGACATGACGCTGCTGTGCGTCTTTAGCTTTGGCGGGCACTGCTGCATCTTGCTGGGCATCTTCGCCGTCGCGCTCATGCCTAAGACCGTCACGCGCGTCGCCCATTGCATCATCAATTGGCTCGAGTGCATAGGTGTCTCGGCCACTAAGATCGAGGGATGGCGCACGTTTGTCGACGGCGAGATCTACTCCTTCTCCGAGAAGTTCAAGCTTTCGGCCGGACATTTTTCTTCCATGCTGCTCACCGTGTTTATCACCATGCTGCAGCTTGCGTTTTTCTATCTGGTTCCGTATTTCCTGATGCTTGCTTTTGGCCACCACGAGGTCGACTTTTTTTCGGTCATGGCCGCGAGCGCCTTTGTCCAGCTGCTGAGCTCTGCGGTTCCCTTGCCCGGTGGAACTGGTGGCGCTGAGGGCGGCTTTGCATTGTTCTTGGGTCATTTCTTTGGGTCGGCTTCGACCGCCGGCTATCTGCTGTGGCGCCTCATTACGTTTATTGCGCCGACCATTTTGGCTGCGCCCCTGCTGGGCCTTAAGAGCGCCCACAACGAGAGCATCCATGCGCGCTGGGATCGCGTGATGCGCAAACTCGGCCGCACGTCTCAGACGCCCTCTGCGCCCACTAAGCCGCACCCCACGAATGCTGTTACCGTTGACCCCAAGAAGCACGCTCAGAAGGCTTCTGGGGTCGCTAAGCCGGCTCATAAAACCTATGTGCGCCAGACAGGCGACGGTATTCGCGTATCTCCGTCGGCACTCAATAAGAAGAAGCACCCTAAGTCGAAGTAGGGTAGTCGTGCGTTCTTCATGATGCGGGGCATATTTGTGCTGTATGGGGGATAATCCTCTTACGTAGATTATCTCTCATCTGTTGATGAATGCCCTCTTATCGAAGGGACACGCCCATGGCAACCAGCAAACCGCGTCTTGACCGCCGCATCGTTCGCAGCCGCAATGCCATCCTTTCCGCTTTCGAGCGCCTGCTCATGGAAAAGCCGTTGGCAGACATTACGGTGAGTGCCATCGCGCGCGAGGCCAATGTCGACCGCAAGACCTTTTACGTTCACTTTGGTACGGTTGACGGCCTGCTCGATGCCATTGCCGTCGATGTTGTGGAGATGATTGTCGACTCGGTCGAGAAAACGCTTGCTTCCATGGACGGCGACACCAACGAGCGCGCCCTTGGCGCGGCGGCGACCTTCTTTAAAACCGTTAACGAGGCGCTGTGCAACAACCTCGTGCTCAATCGTCAGTTGATCGAGAACATTCCGCTCGATGATTTTATGGCTCGTCTTCGTGCACCGCTCGAGCACGAGATTGCCGAGCGCGATCTGCTGCCTCAAGGTCTCAAGGACGAGATGTTCGACTACTATTTGGCGTTTTTGCTATCGGGTATTATCGGTATCTATCGCACGTGGGCGCTGTCTGACGGCTCGGTTCCTATTGAGCGCGTCTCTGAGGTCGCCAACGACCTGACTCTCAACGGCCTGTCGAGTCTGGAATCTCGCTTCGAATAGCATCGATAATTCAACAACTTAAAGAAGTTGCGGTGGAATAGGGATTGTTTTGGTTATTGGAAGGCCGATCTAGTCCCTATTTCACCGCAACTTAGTAAAACTGTTTTGATGGTAAGGCGGAGCAGCCTCGAAGATGAGCCTCGAGACTGCTCCGCTTCATTTCTGAGCGTTTGCCGTGTAGAACAGCATTAATCGCCGTTTTTGAGCGTGCGGCCCTGCTTTTCGAACTTGTGCATGTCGCTATCGGCCATGCCCTGCGACTTGTCCTCGTGACGCTTGGCGTATAACGGATCTTCGGAGTCGTTCCAGATGCGGTCGGCGACAGGTGACCATGCCTCGGCGGCAGCCTGGGTCTTTTCGCGCAGTTGCTCGGGTGACTCCTTCTCGATTAGGTCGGTGCTCATTGCGCCACTCTCGGCGATCAGTTTGGGCAGCACGTCGGGATTCTCGAGCATGGGGCATGGCTTGAGGTAGTTGTCGTTGAACGGCATGTTCTCGTAGTACTTCATAAAGAGGGGAGAGCGCAGCGCGTCGAGTAAGCTCACATCGTGGATGTTGGCGTTTGAGTAGTGGATGAACACGCACGGCTCCACGTCTCCGGCGGCGTTGATGTGCAGGTAGCGGCGGCCGCCGGCGATACATCCGCCTACAAACTCGCCGTCGTTTTGGAAGTCGAGCGTAAACAGCGGCTTCTTCTCACGCATTTCGCGGATAAAGTGATACATGTGCTCGCGCTGCTCGGGCGTGGGCATGAGCTCGGGGGTTGCATTGCGGCCAACCGGCATAAAGTGGAAGTACCAGCAGAAGAGTGCTCCCTCGCCGATCATCCAGTCCATGTTCTCCTCGGTAGCAACCGTATCGGCATTGGCGCTGGTCCAACAGGTGGAGATACCAAACGGCAAGTCGCGCTCGCGCAGGAGTTTCATGGCGTGCTCGATCTTTGCGTAGGTACCCTCGCCGCGACGGGCGTCGGTGGTGTGCTCATTGCCCTCGGCGCTGATGGCGGGGACAAAATTACCTACGCGAATCATATCGTCGCAGAAGGCCTCGTCGATCAGCGTGGAGTTGGTAAAGCAGAGAAACACGCAGTCCTGATGTTTTTCGCAAATTCTGATCAGGTCGTGCTTGCGGACGAGCGGCTCGCCGCCGGTATAGATGTAGATATGCGTACCGAGCCCTTTGCCCTGCGTAACGATAGAGTCGATGTCTTCGAACGAGAGATTCTGCTTGTAGCCGTACTCGGCGGCCCAGCAGCCCGTACAATGCAGGTTGCAGGCGCTCGTGGGATCGAGCAGGATGGCCCACGGAACGTTGCACTGGTACTTTTCGCGGTTCTTTTCCTGCTCTGGCCAAGCTAGCAGGTTGGCGTCGACAATGAGGGTCTTAAGCAGTTTGGTTCGCATCTGGGGATTAAGGCTGAACACACGCATGATCAGGTCATACCAATTGCCGCGGCTCTTGATGACATTGGTGAATGCCTCTCGCTGTACAGGAAATACGCGATTGGGGACCAGCTTGTTCACGAGGTCCATGATTTTGTC
Source organism: Collinsella sp. CLA-ER-H3 (assembly GCF_040092425.1). Taxonomy (NCBI): domain Bacteria; kingdom Bacillati; phylum Actinomycetota; class Coriobacteriia; order Coriobacteriales; family Coriobacteriaceae; genus Collinsella; species Collinsella sp. CLA-ER-H3. The sequence continues at coordinate 60,405 of NZ_JBBNLP010000005.1, read as the reverse complement.
GATGTTTTCTTGCGGGTTGTCGTCGAGATAATCGATGAGCTTGTTGAGCGCTGCACGCTCTGCTGACCGTGTAAGCGACATGGGTATATCCTTTCACGTGTGCTTAATGTGTGATAATACCCACTTGTGGATTAAACGAAGTCTAAAGATTTGTAGTGTGTCTATTCAACGAATCAATTTAATTTGGGGTGAAGCGTTATACGCCGACACCTTCTAAGTTGCGGTGAAATAGTGTCAGATGGGGATGCGGACGATTTCTTGGACCGCGCCTAGGCGTATCCATTGGAATCCTCCGATGCGCCTTCGCACGCTCGCATGACCTCGATACCATGCGAGCGTGCAAACTCGACGAGCTCTGCGTTGCGGGCGTTTATGGTGCCGAAGGCGGCGGGGCACACGATAAGGCGCGCGCAGTGGACGAGGAGCTCTTTGGCGCGGGCTATGGTTTTATCCCCGATCGGCTCGAAGGCGCGCTCGGCCACGCATTCCGCCGCCAGGTCGCGCGCGAGCTCGCAGTCGATGTCCCCTTCGTGCAGAACTCCCGCGTAGAACGCCTTGCCCTGCCGGATGAGCTGGCGAAACATAGCCGACCCCGTACCTGCGCCGGCGATGACGAACGTGTGCGCATCGCCGTGCGGGCGCCCAATTTCCACGCTGCCGAAGCGCTCGTTGAAGGTGCCATGTTTAAGGCCGTAGAGCTCGCCAATCGTCTCGCGCGTGAATATGTCCTCGGGTGCGCCGGCGCGGAAGACCCGGCCGTCCTTCACGCAAATCACCTTGTCGGCGCTTTTCTGCGCGAGCTCGAGTTCGTGGATGGACATGATGACAGCCACATTCCTCGATTTCACAAGGTGGCGAAGTATTCGTAGCAGGTCGATCTGGTAGCGGATATCGAGATACGACGTGGGCTCGTCGAGAACGAGCACACGCGGATCCTGCGCGATGGCGCGCGCGAGCATGACGCGCTGGCGTTGCCCGTCGCTTATCTGCATGAAGTCGCGCTCGGCGAGCTCTTCCACATGTGCGGTTTTTATGGCCTCATCGACCCGACTATGGTCGTCGGGCGAGAGTGTGCCCATTCGCCCGGTGTAGGGATGCCTTCCCGCCTCTACGATATCGCGGCAGGTGAGGAGCTCGGTCCGGGGGCGATCTGTCAGCATAACGGCAAGGTTCCTTGCGAACTCCGCCGTCTTCCATCGGGAAATCTCCCGCCCGTCGAGCTCGACCGCGCCGGCAAGCGGTGCCAGATGGCGTGTGATGGTTTTCAAGATGGTCGACTTGCCAGAGCCGTTCGGCCCGATGAGCGCCACGACGTCGCCCGCGCGAACCTCCAGATCGACGCCTTCGACTACGACCTTCTTATCGTAGCCCGCCGACAGGTCGCTTATGCGGAAAAGCGGTGCTCCGTCAGCCTGCGTTTCGACCGGGGTTTCGAGGTTCGACTCCCCTCCGAGCGTTTTGGGCCGCGGCATGAATTCCCCCATCTACCTCACTCGTTTCTTCAACATGAGCGCGATAACCACCGGCGCGCCGAAGATGGCGGTGACGGCGCTGATGGAAAGCTCGACGGGAGAGAACAACGTGCGCGCGATCAAATCGCAGCCCGCGCAGAAGATGGCGCCCCCCAAGAAGCACGCAGGAATCACGCGGATGGGCTTCGACGACTTTATCGCCGACTTCACGAGATGTGGAACCGCGATGCCTACGAACGACACCGGACCGGCGAACGCGGTCACGCAGGCGGAGAGCATGCTCGCTAGAAGAACGAGCACCACGCGGAAGCGTGCGACGTTCACGCCGACGCTTTTCGCGTAGGCTTCTCCCAGCTGGAAGGCGGAAAGGGGCTTCGATATCGCGAATACGCATGCGCTCACGGTGATCACCACGACCGCGATGACCGCGACGTCGTCCCAGCTCGAACCCGAGAAACTACCCAAAGACCAGTTGTGCAGGTTTACGATGGACTGGTCATCGGCGAAGGCGATGAGGAAGTTCGTCGCCGCCGAGCAGATGTATCCCACCATGACGCCCGCCACGATGAGCATGGCCATGGAACTTATGCGCCGTGCGATGAGGAGCACGAAGCCGATGGTGATAAGCGAGCCCAGAAACGCTGCGGCCACCATGGCCGGCGAGGTCATGGCCTGGTTCGCGCCCAGAAGTACGATCATCGTAAGCGCGACGACGAACTTTGCGCCCGAGGAGACGCCCAAGATGAACGGGTCGGCGATGGGGTTGTTGAAAAACGTCTGCAGTAGGAACCCGGAAAGCGAAAGTGCCCCGCCGAGAAGCACGGCTGAAAGCACGCGCGGCAGGCGAATCTCCCAGATGACCTGGCTTTCCATGGAATTGGCCGCGCCGCCCGAAAGGATGCCGGGGATGTGGTCTGCTGGTACGAGCACGCTCCCGATGCACAGGTTGGCCCCGACGAGCACGATGAGGGCAACGGCGAGCAGCGCCGTCACGACGCGACACCGCGCGGCGCGCCCCGATTCGTCGTATGCCATGGAAAGCCGGCTTCTCATGGCGCTAGCCTAGCTTTCTCAGATAATGGAAGTCGCTCGCGTCATCGCCGGTGAACGCCCCGTGCAGCTCGTCGATAATGTCGGCGGTGGAAGTCATCTGCTGGTACATGTCGGCGCTTGTGACCCAGACGTTGCCGTTCTTCACGGCTTTGAACTGCGACAATAGCGCGTTTTTGCCTACGAAGTCGTTCAAGGTGGCAACCGATTCGTCGATGGTGCCGTTGTAGACGATAATGTCGGCATCCTTCGCCGTCGCGTAGAAGCGCTCCATTTCGAGCGTTACTGACGAACCTGACGTCGACGCGGTCTGCGCGTCATCGAGCGCGTAGTTGCCGCCTGCAAGCTCGATCATCTGCGCCACGTAGTCGCCCGCCCGCCGCGTGACGGCGGCCCCGTTCGAGTTAATGTAGAAATACGCCACGGTTTTACCTGACGACGCGAGCCCCGACGTTTGCTCGACGCGGGCCTTCTGCTCGTTGAACAGGTGCGCGGCCTCGTCTTCCTTGTCGAATAGGACGCCGAAAAGCTTAATCCACTCGACGCGCCCGAGTGCTTCGGGCTCGCTCGACGACTGTTCGGTGAGCACGACGAGCCCGAGTTTCTGCAGCTTTTCCTTCACATCCGGTGTGTGGTTGATCATGGTGTTCTCGATGGCGAGCGTGCAGCCCGAGGCCGATATTCGCTCGTAGTCGGGCGCGCTGTACTTGCCGCCGTAGGCGATCGCCCCACTTTCGAGTGCACTTTTGAAGCCCGCGACCGAGCAATCGTCGGCCTTCGTGCCCGACATGATGATATTGTCGTTCGCATCGAGCGCGTCGACCAGGCACATCGTCGCCGACGACACGAGGTACACCTTGTCGGCGGGGCGCCTTATGACCGCGATGTCGGAGCTCAACCCATCAGGTACCTTCGCATCTTGCGGCACCACGAGGAAGCGCTCCCCGTTCGAAATGCAAATAAGCCGCAGGCCGCCTTCGAACTCGTCGACAGTGAAGTGCTCGGCGTATTCAAGCTGAAGCGTCCCCGTCGGCTTCCAGCCGCAGCCCAAATCGGCGTTGTGGAAGTCGGCCGCGGCGCTTGAAGCCGTTCTCGCAAGGGAGCCGCCGCTTGCTTCGTCGCCCGATTTCTCCTTCATGGTGGATGAGTCGAAGTAGAGCGTGTAGTCGATGGTGTGCGGCGTCGACATGGCGACGGTCTCGGCCGACACGGCGATGTCCTCGTCGAGCGTGACGGGTATCTCGAACGTGGAGTTGCCGCCGTCGTTTACAGGCGCGTAGTCCACGCCGTTGACGGTCATTTTGTCGTAGTTCGAACTCGACCAGGTGATGGTCGCGGTGTAGGTGTCGCCATCCTTCACAATTGTGGTGGGTGAGGCGATGCTTGCGCGCCCTGACCCGCCGGAGAGCGAGACGCTCACAGTGTATTCCTGAGAGCCTGCCGTGCCACCGGTCGCGTTCGGGCTCGCACTGCACCCCGCGAAGGGAAGCGCGAGCAGGGCGACGAGAACGCAGGCGATCGCGCGCACCGCGATGCTGCGACGCTTCCTGCTTTCCCCCTTGGGAAGAATCGACCGCATGGCGTTACTTCAGTGCGTCGGCGCGCAGATCGACGCCGGCGGATTCGAACACGAGCGTGCGGTCGTACCACTGCTCTTTTCTAATACTCCACGCGGCGCAGGCGGTGTCCTCGTCGAGCGCTTCAACGGGCACGTCGTAGGTGTACTTGCCTTCCGCGTTTTCCACATAGGGGATGAAGTCGGCCTCGCTTGCGGCGGCAGCCTCGTCGCCCGTGCCCATGAAGAGCTTGCCGTAGCCCGTGCCGGAAAGCGTCATCACGCAGTGCATGGAGCCGTTTTCCACGATGAGCTGGGCGTCCACAATCCTGAACATGTTCGAGCTGGAATCTACGGTGATCGGATAGGTGCCGTCGGCCACCTTGTCGGCGGTGATGGGGGCAGCGCTTGCGCCCTCGGGCGCATCGGCCGCCTGTTCGGTCTTTTCCTGGGAATCGGCATCGCTTGCCTTTGCGCTGTCGATTGAATTTCCGCCGCAGCCGGCGAGCGAGAACGCGAAAAGCGCCGCTGACAGGGCGAAGGCGAGGGTTTTCTTCAACATGGAGGGGGTTCCTTTCAATCGCTTCGACCGCCCGCGCCGTGCGGTGGGCTGGCGGGATGCGAATGCAACGGGCATGCGCCGTCAGTCGGGGAAGGCGCATGCCCGTTGCACGGGGACGCGACCGGCGCCCCCGTGCGCGGCGAGTTTACAGCTTGGCGATGGCGTCGTCCACGTGCGAGACGTAGATGTCGTCGACCGCGACGTTCTGTCCCAGACCCTGGAGCAGGCACGTCACTTCGAAGCCGGCGGCCATGAACTTCGCAGCCCAGCTGTCGGGGTCGGTCTCGTCTGCCATGTCGTTGTTCGCGTGGTCGCCCGCGACCACCATGAACGGCGCGAGCACGGCCTTCTTGTAGCCTGCGGCGCTCGCGGCGGCGATAACATCCTCGCAGGTCGGTTCAGCCTCGACGGTGCCGACGAAGAACTGCGTCAAGCCCTCGTTCTTGAACACTTCCTGCATTTTGGCATAGTCGGCGTTGGAATCGGCTTCGGTGCCGTGGCCCATGAGGCACAGCGCCGTCTTGCCGTCGTCGAAGGACGCCATGTTCTCCTTAATGGCTGCGGCCACCTTCTTGTAGTCATCGTCGGAGGTGAGCAGCGGGTCGCCGAGCGAGATTTTGTCGAACTTGTCGGCGTACTTGTCGAGCTCGTCTTTCACGTCGGTGTATTCCAGGCCACCCATGAGATGCGTCGGCTGCACGACGATTTTCTTCACGCCGTCTTCCACGCAGCGGTCGAGCGCCTCGGTCATGTTGTCGATCGTGATGCCGTCGCGCTTCTTCAGCTTGTCGATGATGATCTGCGCGGTGAAGGCGCGGCGGATGTCGTAGTCCTGCCAGTACTTCTCGCGGATAGCGTCTTCGATGGCGCCGATGGTGATGTGGCGCGAGTCGTTGTAGCTCGTGCCGAAGCTCGTGACGAGGATGACCGGCTTCACGGCCTTCTCCTTTTCACTCGATTTCTCGGAACTCGCGGAGGTGTTGGAGCAGCCCGCGAGCGCGACTCCGGCGAGCGCGACGGCTCCGGTTGCTGCGGCGCCCATGAAGCCGCGGCGTGACATCTGGTCGGACATGGTTTTTCCTTTCCTCGGTTTGCCGGTCCACCGGCGACAGTTGCTTGTCGGCACAAGCGAAAGAAAAGCGCACCCCTCGGGGTTCACAAGGAGCTAACGCCACGGCGATGCCGTGAGGAAAAGGCGAAGCAGTCTGGCTTGGGGCGCGAGGCGGTTCGCCCGTGCGTCCTATACAGTAATGTCCCTTGCCCAGGATTCCCACCTGGTTCCCTCCGCAAGCCAGCGCGGGCTGTGCGGGCGCCGCGCCGGTCATTTCCTTTTATCCGATTGTCATATGCTCGTTGCCGAATCTTTTACTATGATAGTGGGCACTTGTGAACGTGTCAAAGCCAGGGCGGGCGGCATTGCGCCTCCTGCCTGCGTATTTGCGCCGATTGCCGCCGCAGGCGCCGTGTTTTGCCCGCTGCGCGAATGGCGGCGTAAACGGTTGCGATGAGAAACGGGAAGGGAAGGCTCGGATGATTCATATCGTTGGCGCAGGCTCGGGCGCCGCCGACCTTATCACGCTGCGCGGGGCGCGCCTTCTGCGCGCGGCCGACGTGGTCGTTTGGGCGGGAAGCCTTGTGAACCCCGAGCTGCTCGCTGAGTGCAAGGAATCCTGCATCGTCTACGACAGCGCGCACATGACCTTGGAGGAAGTGCTCGACGTGATGTGCGCGGCAGATGCGCGGGGCGAGGAAGTGGTGCGCCTGCACACGGGCGACCCGTGCCTGTACGGCGCCATCCAGGAGCAGATGGACGCGCTCGACGCGCGCGGCGTGGACTACGAGGTGGTGCCCGGCGTGTCGAGCTTTTGCGGTGCCGCGGCGGCGCTTCGCCAGGAATACACGCTGCCGGGAATCAGCCAGTCGGTCGTGATCACGCGGCTTTCCGGACGTACCCCCATGCCCGCGGGCGAGGGCATGCGCACCATGGCGGAAAGCGGCTCGACTATGGTCATCTTCCTGAGCTCGGGTATGCTCGCCGAGCTTTCCGCCGAGCTTTTGGCCGCGGGCCGCAGCTCCGACGAGCCGGCGGCGCTCGTGTACAAGGCGACCTGGCCTGAGGAGCGCGTGGTGCGCTGCACAGTGGGCACGCTCGCCGATGCGGGCGCGCGAGAGGGCATCGACCGCACGGCGCTCGTGGTGGTGGGCCGCGTACTCGGAGCTCGCGGCGGGCTTGCGCACGACGGCGTGCAAGCGGAGTCGTACGAGCGCAGCAAGCTTTACGACCCTTCGTTTGCCACGGGGTATCGGAAGGCGAGCAGCTAGCGTGGCCTTCGAGCACTACATATATACCGGGACGACCCGCCTGCGCTGCGGCTACACGACGGGGAGCTGTGCCGCGCTCGCGGCGAAGGCCGCCTGCGAGATGCTCTTGTCACGAAAGCCCGCCGGCCGCGTGTCGATCGTCACGCCCGGCGGGCTGCCCGTCGAGACGGACGTGGTCGACGCATTTATCGGCGAGGGGTGCGCCCAGTGTGCCGTGCGAAAGGACGCAGGCGACGATGCCGATGTGACCGACGGCGTGCTCGTGTACGCGCGCGTGGAACATGCGGGGTCGGGCACCGGCGCTGCGGGCAGCAAGGACGTGCCCACGCGCGAATCGGAAGTTTCCGTCGATGGCGGCGTGGGCGTGGGGCGCGTGACGTTGCCCGGGCTCGAGCAGCCGGTGGGGTCGGCCGCCATCAACGCGACGCCGCGCGCGATGATCACTTCGGCGGTGCGCGAGGTGTGCGCCGCGCACGGCTTTTCTGGAAATATTGCTGTGACGATTTCGGTACCCGAGGGCGTTTCCCTAGCCGAAAAGACCTTCAACCCGCACCTGGGGATAGAGGGCGGCATCTCCATCCTGGGCACGACGGGCATCGTCGAGCCTCGCAGTCTCGCTGCCTTGCGCGACAGCATCGAGCTCGAGATCCGGCAGCATGCGGCTATGGGGCGGCGCGGAGTCGTGCTCACGCCCGGCAACTACGGCGGGCAGTTCATCTCGGGGCATTTCCACCTAAACGGTGCGCCGGTGGTCTTCATCTCCAACTTTGTGGGCGATGCGATTGATTGCTGCGTTCGCGAGGGATTCACCAATGTCCTTCTTGTGGGACACATCGGCAAGCTGGTGAAGGTCGCTGGCGGCATCATGGACACCCATTCGCGTACCGCCGACTGCCGCGCGGAGATTCTGGCCGCCCACGCGGCCTTGGCCGGCGCGGGCGCGAAGACCGTGCGCGAGATCATGTCGTCGGTCACGACCACGGCGGCGCTCGAGGTAATCGAGGCCGCCGGCGTGGGGGACGCTGCGCGCGCCTCGCTCGCTGCGGCAATCGAGGACAGGTTGCGCCGCCGCGCGGCGGGCGCATGCGACATCGCCGCGGTCGTGTTCGACGCCGAGCGCCGCGAGCTTTTCCGCACGTCGGGCGCCGATGCAGTTATCGGGGAATTGGGGGCGACGTATGAGTAAAGGCGTGCTGTATGGGGTGGGCCGCGCAATCGGCTGGCCAGGGACGAAGGTGGTCATGAAGGCGCGCCGCTCGCTTGCGGACACGAAGCGCATCCTTCGCGAGGAGGGCGCCTTCGACGGTGGCGAGCTCGTAGAGGACTGTGGGCTTCCGGGCGAGCGCGTGTACCGTTCGCTCGACGATGTGCCCGATCGGGGCAGCTACTTCTCGACGATGGTGGTGCGCTAGATGAGGGTTTCCTGCATAGCGTTCACTGAGAGGGGGTATGCGTTGGCGGAGCGCACCGCACGCGCGCTTTCCGATTGCGCACAGACAGGTGAAGATGACCCTGGCTGGGACGTTTCCGTTTCGCGCGGGTTCGGCGAGGGGAAGGCCGACCTGCGCGCATGGACGGCGCTCGCGTGGGAAGCGTCGGACGCGCTTCTGTTCGTGGGCGCGGCGGGCATCGCCGTGCGGGCGATCGCGCCGCATGTCGCCTCGAAGGCAACCGATTCCGCGGTTGTGGCGATCGACGAGGCGGGGCGCTTTGCCGTCCCGCTTTTGTCGGGGCATTTGGGCGGTGCGAACGAGCTTGCGCAAACTGTGGCACGCGCGGCAGGGGCCATCCCCGTCATCACCACGGCGACCGACGTCCGCGGCGTGTGGGCGGTGGATACGTGGGCGCGCTGTGCGGGGCTCGCCGTTTCGAATCCCGAGGCCATCAAGCGAGTGTCGGCGCGGCTGCTTTCGGGCGGGCGCGTGGCGCTCTATTCCGACATGCCGATTTCGGGACAGCCGCCTGAGGGGGTTGACATTGCGTCCGACCGCGCTCGGGCCGATATCGTCGTGTCGCCGTTCGCTGGCGCTAATGCAGGTGCGTCCGTTCGCGCCTTGGAGACAACGGGCGAGGTCGTGCCCGCCGGTGAGACGTGGAAGCCGGCGGGCGTGCGGGCGCAGGCGCCTGCGCCCGAGCCGCTTCGCCTTGTCGTGCCCTGCATCGTTGCGGGCATAGGGTGCCGTCGCGGTGCGTGCGCCGAAGCGATCGAGGAGGCGTTTCTTCTCGCGTGCGGGCAGGCGGGTATCTCGCCTTCGGCCGTGCGCGAGGCGGCGACGATCGAAGTGAAGGCGCACGAGGAGGGTCTGCTCGCCTTCTGCCGCGCGCGCAATATCCCGCTTGCGACGTATTCCGCAGAGGAGTTGTCGCAGGTCGAAGGCAGCGTTTCGCCATCTAATTTCGTGCGCGCGACGGTGGGGGTCGACAACGTGTGCGAGCGCGCGGCGCTCGCGGACGGGGGCAAACTTATCTTCCCGAAGCTCGCTCACGGCGGCGTGACCGTCGCGTTTTCCAAGGTAACTATCGAACTTTCGTTTAAGGAGCGGTGATGGGAAAGCTCTTCGTGGTGGGGATCGGCCCGGGCGGCCCCGACGGCATGACGATTGCGGCCCGGCGCGCGCTCGAGGCGGCCGACATCGTTGTGGGGTACACGAAATACGTGGAGCTCGCGCTCGCCGCCGTGCCCGACGCGGCGCATCTCGCGACGCCGATGATGCACGAGGTTGAACGGTGCCGCCTGGCGCTTTCGCGCGCGCAGAGCGGAGAAGCCGTGGCGCTCGTGTGCAGCGGTGACGCGGGCGTGTACGGCATGGCGAGCCCCGTGCTGGAGCTTGCGGAGGACTACCCCGATGTAGACGTGGAAGTTATCGCCGGGGCCACCGCGGCTCAGAGCGGGTCGGCGGTGCTCGGCGCCCCGCTTGCCCACGACTTCGCGGTCGTGTCGCTCTCCGACCTGCTCACGCCGTGGGAGGTCATCGAGCGCAGGCTCGCCGCCGTGGCGAGCGCCGACTTCTGCATCTGTTTGTACAACCCGCGCAGCAGAAAGCGCGCCGACAGGCTCTCGCGCGCGGCGAAGATTATGCTCGAATGGAAGGCCCCCGACACGCTCTGCGGCTGGGTACGCAACATCGGGCGCGAGGGGCAGCAGTCGGGCATGTGCAGGCTCTCCGAGCTGGGGGAGATCGACGCCGACATGTTCACCACCGTGTTCGTCGGCAACGCTGACACGAAGCTCGTAGGCGGCCGTATGGTCACGCCGCGCGGGTATCGGGAGATTCCATGCGAAAGGTAACGATCATCGGGGCGGGGCCCGGAAACCCCGACTTGCTCTCGCGCGCGGCGCTCGACGCGATCGACATCGCCGACGTGGTCATCGGCGCTCATCGCGCGCTTGCCGGCATCGACGTGCCGCCCGACGTGGTGAGATGCGAGCTCGTGAAGACGGCGGACATCGTCGCCGCGCTCACCGATGCGGCGTCGTGGCGGCGCGCCGTGGTCGTGATGACGGGCGATGTGGGGCTGTTCAGCGGCGCGCGCCGCCTGGTGGAGGCGCTCTCCGGCGACGCGCAGGTGGACGTGCGCGTTGTTCCCGGCATAAGCTCAGCGTCGTATCTCGCCGCGCGCCTCGCGCGTCCATGGCAGGATTGGCGCTTCGCGAGCGCTCACGGCGTGGCGTGCGACATCGTGGCCGAGGCCGAGCGCGCAGGTGAGCTCTTCCTCGTCACGTCGGGCGGGGAAGATCCCTCGCGGCTTTCGGGCGAGCTTGTGCAGGCGGGCTTCGGGGACGCGAGCGTGACGGTGGCCGAGCGCCTGTCGTACCCCGACGAGCGCATCACCTGCGCGACCGCAAGTGAAATCACAGGTCAGACGTTCGACGACTTGAACGTGATGCTTATCGATTTCGCAGGCAGCGCCGGGTCGCCTGCGGGCTCTAGCGCAGCCTCCGAGGTGCCGGCCGGCGTGTCTGCGCCCGCGGCGGCTTCTTCCGCGGCGGACTCTGCGGGCGCATCCCGCGCCGCGAGTTCCCGCTGGCCGTACGCTTCCTCGGGCATTCCCGACGAGCTCTTCATCCGCGGCGACGTTCCCATGACCAAGCAGGAGGTGCGCGCCGTCGCGCTCGCGAAGCTGCGCCTTACCGCGACCGACACCGTGTGGGACGTCGGCGCCGGCACGGGGAGCGTGTCGATCGAGGCGGCGCTCGTCGCGCGAGCGGGGTCGGTATGGGCGGTCGAGCGCAACGCGGCCGGCGTGCGGCTCATCCGAGAGAACGCGGATGCATTCGGGTGCGGCAACGTGCATGCGGTCCCCGGTGTCGCCCCCGAAGCGCTCGCGATACTGCCCGTCCCCGACGCCGTGTTCGTCGGCGGGAGCGCGGGCGAGCTTCCCTCCATCGTGGAGGTGGCGCTCGAGAAGAACTCGCAGGTTCGCCTGTGCGTGCCATGCGTCACCGTTGAGACGCTCACCGAGGCGTGCACGCTCCTCTCGAGTTCGCGCTTTAAGGGGTTCGAGGCTTGCCAGGTGTCGGCCGCCCGCGCCGAGGCTGTAGGCTCGCACCATCTTATGAAGGCGCAAAACCCCGTGTTCCTCGTCAGCGCGCGTGGTGCAGGTGGGGAAGGCGGCGCCCGGTGAGCACGACCATCCCGCGCTTCATGGTCGCTGCGCCCTCGAGCGGGAGCGGCAAGACGGTCGTTACGTGCGCGCTCCTGCGCGCGCTCGCGCGCCGCGGCCTCGCATGCGCGGCCTTCAAATGCGGCCCCGACTACATTGATCCGCTCTTTCATCGCCGCGTCGTGGGCGCGCGCTCGGGCAACTTAGACGGCTTCTTCACCGACGCCCCGACGCTGCGCGCCCTGCTCGCACGCGGCGCCGCGGGTGCGGATATCGCGGTGCTCGAGGGGGTCATGGGCTTCTACGATGGCATGGCGCCCGGCGTGGCCGACGCGAGCAGCTACCAGGTTGCGCGCGACACGGAAACGCCGGTCGTTTTAGTGGTGAACGGGCGCGGGGCGTCTTTATCGCTCGCCGCCGTAATTCGCGGCATCGCCGAGTTCCTGCCTTGTGCGAACGTGCGCGGCGTCGTGCTGAACAAGACGAGCGCCGCTGCCTGCGCCTACGCGGCGCCTGCGATCGAGAAGCACACGGGCGTCGCGGTTTTGGGGAATATCCCCGCCGACGAGGCGTTCTCGCTCGAAAGCCGGCATCTGGGGCTTGTAACCGCCGACGAGGTCGAGCAGCTCTCCGAGCGCATCGACAAGATGGCCGAGCTGGTGGAAAAGAGCGTCGACGTCGACCGCTTGCTCGAAATAGCGGCAACGGCACCCGATATCCGCGAGGAACCTTACCGGTTGGAGCCGATCACGGGAGCGCGGCCCATCGTCGCCGTCGCGCGTGACGAGGCGTTCTCGTTCTACTACGAGGAGAACCTGCGCGCTCTCGAGGACCTGGGTTGCGAGCTGGCCTTTTTCAGCCCCCTGTGTGATAGCGAGTTGCCCCGGGGGACAAGCGCCCTCTATCTGGGGGGCGGCTACCCGGAGCTCCATGCGCGTCAGCTCTCCGAGAACGCGCCGATGCGCGAAGCGGTGCGGCGCGCGGTGGAATCCGGCATGCCGACGGTCGCCGAATGCGGTGGGTTTCTGTACCTGCAGCGCGAAATCGCCGATAGCGAGGGGCGGCGCTGGCCTGTTGCGGGCGCCCTTGAGGGCGCAAGCGAGAACGGGGGAAGGCTGTCCCATTTCGGGTACGTGGAGCTCACTTCCCAACGCGACGGGCTCTACGGGCCGCGCGGCACACGCATCCGCGCGCACGAGTTCCACTACTGGCAGTCCACCTGCCCGGGCGGCGACTTCTGGGCGCAGAAGCCCCGGCGCGACAAGGGCTGGCCGTGCATGACGGCCACCCCGTCCCTGGTGGCGGGCTTTCCGCATGTGTACTATCCCGCGAACCCCGACGTTGTGCGCGCGTTCGCATCTGCCGCAGCGTCGTTCGCAGAGAGGAGACGGCATGGCTGAAACAACCGAAACCGCGCTTGCCTGCATTCGCGAGGAAGTCGAGCGCGCGTTCTCGTCGGCGCCGGGCGCCGTGCTCGAAGCCGCGCTTTCCCGGATCGCGCCTGCAGACGAGTGCGCCCGCGCCGCCGCGTACGCCGCGTGGGACTCCATCGCGCACCCCTTGGGGGGATTGGGCGACTTTGAAGACGCCGTCGCGTGTATCGCCGCAGCTCAGGGGAGCGCCGAGGTGGCCGAGTTCCCCCGTGCGCTCGCGGTATTCTTCTCCGATAACGGGGTCGTTGCCGAAGGCGTGTCGCAAAGCGGGCAAGACGTGACGCGAGCCGTCGCGCGCAATATGTGCGAGGGGGCCACGAGCGCCTGCCGCATGGCGGCGTTCGCGGGTGCCGAGGTCGTGCCCATCGACGTGGGTATGGCCCGGGGCATAGAAGACGCGCGCATGGTGCGCGCGAACGTGCGGCGGGGGAGCGGCAACATCGCGCACGGCCCCGCTATGTCTCGCGATGGGGCCGTGCGCGCGATCGAGGTCGGAATCGCCGTCGCGTGCGGGCTTGCCCGCGCCGGCGTGCGCCTTCTCGCCGCGGGCGAGATGGGCATCGGCAACACGACCACCTCGGCGGCGGTGGCCGCAGTGCTCCTCCGGGCGGACGCGCGGAGCCTCGTCGGGCGCGGCGCGGGGCTCTCGGACGCCTCGTTCGCGCGCAAGCGCGACGTCGTCGAGCGTGCTATCGACTCGAACTCGCCCGATCCCGCCGACCCGATCGACGTGCTCTCGAAGGTGGGCGGCTTCGACATCGCGGCGATGTGCGGCTTCTACCTGGGGGCCGCGGCCTCGAAGGCGCCGGCGCTCCTCGACGGGGTCATATCCTGCACGGCGGCCCTGTGCGCGGCGCGCCTGTGCCCCAACGCCTTGGGCTACCTCGTGGGCACCCACGCATCAAGCGAACCCGCAAGCCAGGAGCTCCTTCGCGAGCTCGGCATAAGGGCACCCCTCGACGCAGGCATGCACTTGGGCGAGGGCGCGGGCGCCATGGCGTATCTGCCCCTTCTGGATTCGGCGCTGCGCGTGTACCGGGATGGGAAGACGTTCATGGCGACTGGCATGGCTGCTTACGAGCATTTCGAGGCCGGGAAATGACGGTGACGCTCGTTATCGGCGCCGCCGCGAGCGGCAAGAGCGCCTACGCCGAGTCCCTGTGTCTCGGGCACGACGGCCCCCGCGTGTACCTGGCAACGATGGAGCCCTTCGGGGAAGAGGGTGCTCGCCGCATCGCGCGCCATCGGGCACTGCGCGAGGGCAAGGGGTTTTCCACCCTCGAGCGCACGCGTGACGTGGGCGCCGCAGCGCCCGGGCTTCCGCGCGGCTGCACGCTTCTTTTGGAGGACGTGGGCAACCTGGTTGCGAACGAGCTCTTCGCGGAAGGTGGCTTGTCCCCACGTGACCCCGACGCTGTGGCGCGCGATGTGCTCGGAGGCATCGAACGGCTTGCTCAGGCCGCTTCGTATACGGTGGTGGTCACCGTCGACGTGTTCGCCGATGGGATGCGCTACGATGAGGGGACCGAGGCATGGAGGCGCGCGCTCGCGCGCGTGAACGCGGGCGTGGCGGAGCTGGCCGACCGCGCAGTCGAAGTGGTATGCGGGATTCCCGTGTGGATGAAAGGCGAAGGACCTAGAAGGTGAAGATAGTAGAGGCAATCGGCGCGGCGTTCGGAACGTTCTCGCGCATCCCCGTCCCGAAATCGGACTGGACCGATTTCGGGTCAACCCATGCGCTTGCCGCGTTTCCCCTGGTGGGCCTTGCGGAAGGCTTCCTCATGACGGCGTGGGGACACGTTGCGAACCTGCTCGGTGCGCCCGCGACCATCGTCGCGGCCGTGCTTGTGGCGCTGCCTGTGGCGGTGACGGGAGGCATCCACCTAGACGGGCTCTGCGATACCTCCGATGCGCTTGCAAGTTGGGCCCCGCGCGAGCGAAAGCTCGAGATCATGCACGACCCGCGGGCGGGCGCCTTCGGGGTCATCGGTGTTGTTGTGTACCTTATTCTGCAGTTTTCCCTTTTCACCGCGCTGCCGCTTACGGCGGGGGCGTTCCTCGCGCTTCTGTGCTCGCTCGTGTTCTCCCGCTCGCTTTCGGGGCTCGCTGTTGAATGCTGGCCTGCCGCGCGGGCGGATGGCATGGCCGCGGGGCTCTCGCCTGCGAAGAAGCGCGCGGCGATCGTCGTGCCGCTTTGCGCTTTCGCTGCGGCTTCGGCTGCAGGGATGGTCGCGTGCGCTCAGGCCGTCGGCGCCCTTATGGCGGTGGCGGGGCTTTTGGCGCTCGCGTGGTACCGCCATGTTGCCCTGTCCCGCTTCGGCGGGGTGACGGGGGATTTGGCCGGATGGTTTCTGCAATGGGCCGAGCTCGCGATGCTTGCCATGCTGGTGGCGGGGGGAATGCTCCTATGATACTCGTGGTAGGTGGCGCGCATTCGGGGAAGAGGACCTTCGTGCGCGAAAAGCTCGGGTTCGCGGCGGACGATTTCGTCGACGCGGCGCGGTTTGCGGAGGGCGGCGTGCCCGCGGCTTTTGCCGGCCGCGTCGCGTACCGTGCTGAGGAACTCGTACGCGCGCTCGACGCTGAGCGGGCGCTCGAGCGGCTGATCGGCTTCGACGTAGTGATTCTGTCCTTGGTCGGCTCGGGGGTCGTCCCTATGCGTGCGGAAGACGCCCAATGGCGCGAGCGCGCGGGGCGCCTGGGATGCGCGCTCGCTGCGCGCGCCGACGTCGTCGTGCGCATGACGTGCGGGATACCCCAGGTCATCAAAGGAAACCTTGCCGATGCGCCTCGAGGGACGCAGGGCGCGGGCGCGCCTTTGGAAGTCGTCTTCGTGCGCCATGGTGCCACGGCGGGCACGGAAGACCATCGCTACAGCGGGGCGGGCAGCGACGAGCCCCTGTCGAGCGCGGGCGAGCGCGCTTTGCGCGACCTCGCGTGCTATCGTGACGTGTTCCGTGTCATCACGAGCGGCATGGTCCGCACCGACCAGACGGCGCGCGTCCTCTTCCCGAACGCGGAGCTTATGGCGTGCCCCGGTCTGCGCGAGATGGATTTCGGCGACTTCGAGGGGCGAAGCGCCGCCGAGCTTAACGAGGATGCGCGCTACCGCGCCTGGGTAGACTCCTGGTGCGAGTCGCGCTGCCCGCATGGCGAGGGCAAGAGCGATTTCACCCGCCGCGTCGTCGCGGCGTTTCGGGAGGCGTGCAAATCGGAGTGCGCCCAGGGGAGTGGGCGCGCCGTCTTCGTCGTTCACGCGGGTACCGTGAAAGCGCTACTCTCCGAGCTAGCTGTCCCAAAAATGGGATACTTCGACGTGCATACCGAGCCGGGCGGCGCATGGGCCGCCACCTGGGATGGGCGCTGCCTTCGCGACGTTCGCCCCGCTTTGGGGGGCGATGCCCGGTGATGACGATTCTTGCCGTCGCCGCCGGGTTCGCGGCCGACCTTGCCTTCGGCGACCCGCGCTGGCTTCCCCATCCCGTCGTCGCCATGGGGCGCGCGATCACGTGGGCCGAAGGTCGCCTGCGGGGCGCATTCCCGCAAACGTCCGCGGGCACGCGCGCCGCAGGGCTTGTGCTCGCTGTGGCGCTTCCGCTTGCGTGTGGGCTTTTGACCTGGGGAATCCTGCATCTTTGCGGCATGGTTCACTCCGGCTTGCGCTTCGTGGTCGAGGCATGGGCGAGCTATCAGATTCTCGC
This sequence comes from Collinsella sp. CLA-ER-H3, assembly GCF_040092425.1. Classification (NCBI taxonomy): domain Bacteria; kingdom Bacillati; phylum Actinomycetota; class Coriobacteriia; order Coriobacteriales; family Coriobacteriaceae; genus Collinsella; species Collinsella sp. CLA-ER-H3. The sequence continues at coordinate 43,705 of NZ_JBBNLP010000005.1, read as the reverse complement.
GGCATGCGAGCTGCGCCGCCAGAGCCTGGCCGTGGCCCGCGCGTTCTCGAAGGGCGGCCTTGTCGCGGCGCGCGAAGCCGTCGGGCTCATCGTGGGACGCGACACGTCTGTTCTCGACGAGCAGGGCGTCGCGCGCGCCGCCGTGGAAACGGTGGCGGAGAACGCGAGCGACGGCGTCATCGCGCCGCTTTTCTACCTTATGATCGGGGGTGCGCCCTTGGGTATGGCGTACAAGGCGGTGAACACGCTCGACAGCATGGTGGGCTACAAAAACGAGCGCTACATCGACTTCGGCTGCGCCTCGGCGCGCCTCGACGATGCGGTGAACTGGATTCCCTCGCGCTTATCGGCCTTGCTCATGATCGCCGTGTGCCCGATCGTCGGGCTTGACGCACGCGGGGCGGCGCGCATCTGGCGCCGCGACAGGCGTCGCCATGCGAGCCCGAACGCGGCGCAGACCGAGTCAGCGTGCGCGGGCGCGCTCGGGCTGCGCCTGGCAGGGCCCGCGGTGTATTTCGGCAAGCTCGTTGAGAAACCGACGATAGGCGACGCGTCCCGTGAAATCGAGTGGGGCGACATCGCCCGGGCGACGAGGCTCATGCTCGCCGCGTCCGTATGCGCGCTCGTCGTCTTCGGCGCCGCGCGCGCGGCGGTCGTGCTCGCCGTGGGGGCGATGGCATGAGGGAAGACCACGCCGCGTCCCGGGCTGCCGGGGGAATCCTGCGCGCCCGTGCGCATGGGGGCAGCTCGCAATCGCTCGGCATCGCTTGCGAAGGAGGTGCCTCCGACCTCATCGACTTCTCGGTGAACGTAAATCCGGCAGGCCCCTCGCCGCGTGCCGTCGCCGCAGCTTGCAAGGCGCTTTCTCGAATCGACGCCTACCCCGATAGGGAAAGCCTCGCTCTTGTTCGCGCCCTATCGCGCGCCCAGGGCATTCCCGAAGATACTATCGTCTGCGGCGCGGGCGCGTCCGACATCATCTGGCGGCTCGCCGCGGCGGTGCGCCCGAAACGCATCGTCGTGTGCGCGCCGACGTTCTCTGAATATGCGGAGGCGGCATCGTACTACGGCGCATGCGTGCAGGAGTTCCCGCTCTCCGAAGCGGACGACTTCGACGTTCCCGCCTCCTTCGCCCGCGCGATTGAGGGGCCGGGAGACGTGGCGTACCTCTGCAATCCGAACAACCCGACGGGGCGCCTCGTCGACCCCCGCGTGATCGATGCCGCGGCTTGCCGCTGCGAGCAGGTGGGCGCGCTGCTCGTCGTGGACGAGTGCTTCCTCGGATTTGCGCCCGACGCCCGCGAAAGGAGCGTGGCCGCACGCGCCGCGTGTTCGCGCCATGTGGCCGTGCTCTCCGCGTTCACCAAGCTCTACGGAATGGCGGGGTTGCGGTTGGGATATCTGATTAGCGGAAACGCCCAACTCATCGAGGGGATTCGTCGGGCGGGGCAGGCGTGGCCCGTCTCCTCGGTCGCCGAGGCCGCGGGCATCGCCGCCCTGGAAGACGTCGAATACGTCTCGCGCACGCGCGATGTATTGGCGGGCGAGCGAGCGTGGCTTTCTCACGAGCTCTCCTCGCTCGGGCTTTCCGTCGTGCCGTCGGATGCGAACTTCCTTTTAGTCCGCACGCCGGCGAAAGACATCCCCGAGCGCCTGTATAAACAGGGGGTTTTGGTCCGCACGTGCGACTCGTTTTCGGTACTGTCCCGCTTCTGGTGCCGCGTTGCGGTGCGCACGCGCAAGGAGAATGCCCGGCTTGCGATGGCGTTCAGCCGCGCGCTTCGGGCGGAAGGTGCATCGGGCGAAGTCGAACCCGACGAACGGGGCGGCGCTTCTTGCAGCGGCGCTATGGCGGGCGCGGATAGCCGAGGCTCGGCGAAGGAGGTCGATACCCGTGGGTAGGGCGAAGCCCATCATGATTCAGGGCACCATGTCGAACGCGGGGAAGAGCCTGCTTGCGGCGGGGCTGTGCCGTGTGCTTTCGCAGGACGGCCTGCGCGTGGCTCCCTTCAAGAGCCAGAACATGGCGCTCAACAGCGGTGTCACGGCCGACGGGCTCGAGATGGGGCGCGCCCAGATCATGCAGGCCGAGGCGTGCGGCATCGCGCCCGACGTGCGCATGAACCCCATTCTGCTCAAGCCCGAAAGCGACCACCGAAGCCAGCTCATCGTGGCCGGCAAGGCGCAGGGAGCCTTCGCTGCGAGGGACTACTTCGCGCGAAAGAAGGCGCTCATGCCGCAGATTTTGGAGGCGTTCGATTCGCTCGCGGAGGAAAACGACGTCATCGTCATCGAGGGCGCCGGCAGCCCCGCCGAAATCAACCTTTCCGAAAACGACATCGTCAACATGGGGCTCGCGCGCGCCGTGTCCTCCCCCGTGCTGCTCGCGGGTGACATCGACCCAGGCGGGGTGTTTGCCCAGCTCTACGGCACGGTCGCGCTCTTTGCGCCCGAGGATCGCGCGCTTTTGCGGGGGCTTGTGGTGAATAAGTTCCGCGGCGATGTGGAAATCCTGCGCCCGGGTTTGGCTCCGCTCGAGAAGATGTGCGGGGTTCCCGTCGTGGGGGTCGTGCCGTATCTTACGCTCGACCTGGACGACGAGGACTCGTTCGCGCCGCGCTTATCTGCCCGCGAGGCGCGCGGCGTCATCGACGTCGCCGTCGTGCGCCTTCCGCATCTGTCGAACTTCACCGACTTCGACCCGCTTTCGCGCGTGCCCGGCATGGGCGTGCGCTACGTTTCCTCGACGACCGATCTGGGCCGACCCGACCTGGTGGTGCTTCCCGGCTCGAAGACCACGCTCGACGACGCGCGCTGGCTTGCGGATAGCGGCATCGGAGCCTGTGTACGCGCGCTTTCGGGCGTGGGCACGCCGGTGCTCGGCATATGCGGAGGCTACCAGCTTTTGGGAGACGAGCTTTCCGACCCGCACGGCAGGGAAGGCGCTGGCACCGCGCGCGGGCTCGGGCTCATCCCTGCAAGTACGGTGTTCAAGGAGGAAAAGCGCCTCGCCCAGTCGGAGCTGCGCATCACGGGCGCCCAAGGCGCGTTCTCGGTGTGGAACGGCATGACGGCGCGCGGGTACGAGATTCACGACGGCGAAACGACCGTCTCCTGCGCCCCTGCGGGCACGATTGGCGGCAAACCAGAAGGCGCGGCCTGCGGAAACGTGTTCGGAACCTATCTCCACGGCCTGTTCGACGAACCGGGGGTGGCGCTCGCCCTCGCGCGCTCGCTCGCGCGCATGCGCGGCCTGCCCGAGAGCGTCGTGGGTGCTGCGGGCGCGGCGTCCGCGGCCGATCACCGTGCGCGCGAGTTCGACCGCCTGGCCGATGTCGTGCGCGGGGCGCTCGACATGGAGTATGTCTACCGCATTATCGAGGAGGGCGTATGATCCACGTGTATCATGGCGACGGCAAAGGCAAGACCACGGCGGCGATGGGCCTCGCCCTTCGCATGCTCGCCGCAGGCCGCCGCGTCGTCGTCGTGCAGTTCCTGAAAGACGGCGAAAGCGGGGAGGCGCGCCTGCTCGCCGAGCATTTCGGCGTGCCCGTGTTCGCGGGGAAGGTGTCGGACAAGTTTACCTGGTCAATGACGTCGGAAGAACTTGCCGCGACGTGCGAGCTGCACGATGGGAACCTCGCTTCCGCGCTCGCCGAGCTCGAGGGCGCTCAGGAGGGGCTGCTCGTGCTCGACGAGGCGCTCGACGCGCTTTCGAAGGGGCTTGTCGACGAGGCGCTCGTGGACTGCGCGCTCGATATGTCCGCGCGCGGCTTCGAAGTGGCGCTCACCGGGCGCGCGCCTTCCCGCAAGATCGTGGAGAAGGCCGACTACATAACCGAGATGCGGTGCGAGAAACACCCCTACGCTCAGGGGATATGTGCAAGGGAAGGAGTGGAGTACTAGATGGATTCCAAGGAGATGGCGCCCGGCGACATCGAGCGGCGCAGCTTCGAGATCATCACCGAAGAGCTCGGCGGCCGCACGTTCCCGCCGCTCGAAGAGCCCGTCGTGAAGCGCGTCATCCACACCACTGCCGACTTCTCGTACGCCGATTCCCTCGTGTTCACCCATGACGCCGCGCACTGTGCGCTCGACGCACTGCGCGCAGGGGCCACGGTGCTCACCGACACGAACATGGCGCTCGCGGGCATAAGCAAGCCCGCGCTCGCGAAGCTCGGCTGCAAGGCCGTGTGCTACATGGCCGACCCTGATGTCGCCGCGGCTGCGCGCGCCGCGGGCACGACTCGCGCCGTTGCGAGCATGGACAAAGCTTGCGGCATCGAGGGTCCGCTTATCGTGGCCGTCGGCAACGCTCCCACAGCACTTCTGCGCCTCGCCGAGCTCATGGACGCGGGGAAGATCGCGCCCGCGCTCGTCGTTGGGGTGCCGGTTGGGTTTGTTAACGTGGTCGAGGCGAAAGAGGAGCTTCTCGCGCGACGCGTGCCGGCCATCGTCGCGAGGGGTCGCAAGGGCGGCTCGACCGTGGCGGCCGCCATTATGAACGCGCTACTCTACCAGATCACGCGCCCAGGCGGCCCGAAGTGACGGCGCCCGCATCCGCGCCGGCGCTGCGCATCTTCGCCGGCACCACCGAGGGCCGCCTTCTGTGCGAATGGGCGAGCGGGGCGGGCATTCCCGCCCGTGCCTACGCGGCAACCGAGTACGGAGGCGAGCTTTTGGGCGAGCTTCCGGGCATCGAGGTGCATGCGGGCAGGCTCGACGATGCCGACATGGAGCGCGAGCTTTCCGGCGCGCGCGTCGTCGTCGACGCCACGCACCCCTTCGCTACGCTCGCAAGCGGCAACATCCGGGCCGCTTCGCTCGCCGTGGGTGCACGATGCCTGCGCCTTGCGCGCCCGGCTGAGGCGCTACCCAAAGGCGTCGTGCCGGTCGCGTCGATCGCCTGCGCGGCGCGCTTTCTCTCCGAGAACCCGGGTCGCGCGCTTCTCACGACGGGGAGCAAGGAGCTTGCTCCCTACACGCGCGTCGCCGATTTCGCGGAGCGCTTCTTCGTGCGTGTGCTCCCGCTGCCCGGTGCTATAACGAAGTGCATCGACGCGGGGTTTTCGCCGTCGCACGTCATCGGCATGCAGGGGCCCTTCACCCGTGAGCTCAACGAGGCGATGCTTCGGCAGGTGGGCGCCCATTGGCTTGTGACCAAGGACTCGGGAACCGTAGGCGGCACGGTCGAGAAGCTCGCCGCCGCGCGCGCCGTGGGAGCGCGCTGTATTGTGGTCACCCGTCCCGCCGAGGGAAGCGGGGCCCTTTCGCTTCGGGAAGTAGAAGATGCGCTCTTACGGGAGTTCGCGCGCTAGGCGCTCGCCGCGCCTGCGCGCCCTCCCGCCCGCGAGGAGGAGCCTCTCGAGCAAGCTCGAACCGTACAAGACCGTCATCCGCCAATAGTTCGAGGACGACGTCCGGAACTGGCGCAAGCAGCCCTTCAATAAGTTGCGGTGAAATAGTGTCTGTTTTTGCTGCTAGATAGCATTTTCAGTCCCTAATTCACCGCAACTTGTTGGTGGTGACTTACTGGTAGCGCAGGCACTCCACCGGGTTGAGCTTTGCCGCGCGGCGAGCGGGGTAGAAGCCAAAGATTACGCCGATGCCGACGGAGACGGCGAAGGCCAGCAGCACCGTGGCGATTGAAAAACTCGGTGTGATTTGCCCGCTGGCTCCGAGCTCGCCAAGAATCCCGGATCTGGAGGCAAACATCGCGAGGCCCCAGGCCAGCAGATAGCCTATCAGGACACCCAATAGGCCACCGGTGACGCACAGCGCCGAAGACTCGGCCAAAAACTGCGCGGTGATATCGCGACGACTGGCGCCCAGGGCACGGCGAATACCGATCTCGCGGATGCGCTCAGTCACGTTGGTGAGCATCATATTCATAATGCCGATACCACCGACAAGTAGCGAGATACTGGCGACAGCTCCCATGATGAGCGAGAACGCGCCCATAAAGGAGTTGAGTGCATCGATGGCGCTTTTCATGGATGTCGCCGATACACCGTCGTACTCATCATCCTCCGCGATGCCCTTCATCGCGCGCACCTTGGACACGATGGTCTTACAGAGCTCATCCATGTCCGTGCCCTCGGTGGCAAGTGCCGTCACGCTGGGGAATGAAGGATTCTCGTCGCCAAACAGACCGGAGATTGTTTCGCGTGGCATATACAGCGTGAGCGAGCCCATTGAGTCACTGCCGCCATCAATCACGCCTACAATCTGCACCTCGCCGTCGGACACCTTGATGGTTTTCCCCAGCGCATCCTGTTCGTTGCCGTAAAGCTGATCGGCGCCGCCGCGGCTGATGAGCGCAACGCGCGAGCCTGATTGGGACTCGGCCTGGGAATAGGTGCGCCCCGCAACGAGCTTGCTGGCCCCCACGGCGTCGAGCATGTCGCTATCGACACCCTGTGCCATGACGGTATAGCTTTTATCGCCGGTCTTGTACTCGGTATACGCGCTGTCGACAATGCCGATCTGCTCTATCTGCGGCACCAGTTTTTGAAGCTTCTCGATGTCCGACTCGGTGAGTTCTTGCGACGAATAGATTTGCACCATGCGTGCCGCATTGAGGCCCAGACTGTTGACCAGGCTGTTTTGGATGCCGCCGATGAGCGAAGTCATGGCGATAACCGAGGCGATGCCGATGACAATGCCCAGGATGGTGAGCAGGCTGCGCCCCTTGTTGGCCTCGAGCGAGTGAAGGGCTTCCTGGATGAGATCGCGGGCGCTCATGCCACCACTCCTTTCGGCGGGTTGGCGGAGGCGGAAATCATGGGCAGGCTATCTACGGCGCTGCGCAGGGTCCGCGGTGCATGTGGAATATACGCGCCGTCGTGAATGCGACCGTCGCGGATGGTCACGGCGCGGTCGGCCTCGGCGGCGATGCCGGGGTCGTGTGTGATAAGAACGATGGTTTTGCCGCGCTTCTGGAGCTTATGGAAGGTCTCCATCACAAGCGCTCCGGTTGCGGAGTCCAGGTTTCCCGTCGGCTCATCGGCCAGGATGATGGGCGGGTCATTGACAAGGGCGCGCGCGATGGCGACACGCTGCATCTGGCCGCCCGAGAGCTCGGATATGCGGTGGTCCCAGTGGTCGACCGGTAGCGTGACGGCCTGCAGCGCGTGCACGGCGCGCATTTCCCGCTGGCTTCGGGGCACATTGGTGTAGGCCAACGGCAGCATGACGTTTTCGATAACCGACAGGCGCGGCAGCAGGTTGAAGCTCTGAAAGACAAAGCCAATGCTCAGGGCGCGAACTTCGGTGAGCTCGTCATCGTCAAGCTCGGCCACGTTGAGCCCTTGCAGGTAGTAGTCGCCCGCCGTCGGCTTATCCAGGCAGCCTAGGATGTTCATGAGCGTTGATTTGCCCGAGCCCGAGGGGCCAGTGATAGCGACGAATTCACCGGGATTTACCGCCAGGCTCACGTTGTGCAGGATGTGGGCGCACCCCGCCTCGCTCTCAAAGATGCGGTGTACGTTGCGGATGTCGATAACGGGACGCATTACATGCCCTCATTGGCAGACATGCTGCCCGAATCCGCGCTGTAGCCGCCGTCAGCCGTTGCGTCCGCTCCGGTGTCCATGACGAGCGTGTCGCCATCGCGCAGCTTGGTAACCGGCACGTTGGGGTTGGTCTCGTTGCCCTGGTCGTCGCGCTTGACCTGTGTCTTGCCGACTACGGCTTCGTTGTCGTTTTGCGTCACGACGGTCACCTTGACGCGGCGGGTTTGCTTGCCCTCGTCATCAGTCGCCACGTTGACGTAATAGTGTTCGCCGTCTTCGGTCATGAGCGCCATCGTCGGCACCATTACCACGTCGTCGAGCTGCTCGGTCACCACCGATACCTCGGCTGTCATGCCCGGCTTCAGGCGCGCGTCGGGAGCCTCGATGAGGATGTCGACGTTAAAGGTTGCGCTGCCGCCACCGGAGTTGGAGTCGGAGTTTGCCACCGAGGCGATGGCCGTGACCGTTCCCTGGCTCACGATATCGGGAAACGCGGGATACGTGACGTTGGCGCTCTGCCCAACGGCGATCTTGGCGATATCCTTTTCACCCACCTGCACGGTTACCTTCATCTTGGACAGGTCGGCGATCTGCATGCACTGCTTGCCGCCGCTCGTATCGCTTTCGCCCATGATCATGCCGCCTGTTACCGTGGCGCCCACCTTGGCGTTGAGCTCCACGATGCTGCCCGAACTCGGGGCCGTTACCGTACGGCTAGCGGCCTTGGCGTTCGCCTGGTCGAGGTTTGCCTGGGCCGAAGCGAGGCTGCGCTGCGCGGCCGATACGGCGTTCGTGTCCGCTGATGCCGCGGAGACACCAGCCGCTGCGGAAGCTCCATCGGCGTCCGTCGTTGGGGTGGCCTGCGCGGCAGCTGCGGCTTTCTGCGCGTTGGCGAGGTCTTCCTGGGCGGCTGCAACTGCACGCTGCGCCTCGGCAACGTTGCGATCGAGCTCGTCGTTTTTAATGGTCATAAGCACGTCGCCCTCGTTGACGGATTGGCCTGCCTGCACGTTGATCGAATCGACCGTGCCGTCGACAGAAGGGGAGACCACTGAGGACGAAATGGGTTTGAGTTGGCCTTTCGCCTCGACCGTTGAGCTAAACGTGCCCTCGGTCACCATGTCGGTCACAGGCCCGCTAGCGCCCTGTGGCTGCGCATTGATAACCAGGGTTGCGACAATGGCAATGAGCGCGATGGCACCCACGACGCCGGCGGCAATACCGCGTCGAATCAGCTTTTTGCGTCGACGTTCGGCGCGTTTTGCCTTGAGCTTGGCATACGCCTCTTCATCGGAAATCTCGGCCGTATCGTTCGCGCGTCCGCTCTGCTTGTCGGTGTGTGCGTTTGTAATCAGAGGAATCGTTTCGGTGGCACCTTCGGGCGTGTGCTCGGTATCATCTGGGCCCGGGGTGATCGTGGGGACATTCGGCATAGCGTCTCCTTTATAGAAAAACCTCGATAATTATAAGCGCCCACCGGTTGGGGCGGGCGCATAGGACGGTTTCTTTCGGAACTGTTAGATTGGTCGCAGCGGTTCCACGTTGTAGGAATGCGCGCGTTGCACTATGAGTGGACAACCACGCACAGGCCGACTTTGATGCAGTCGTGCAGTGCCTTGGCGTCTGCCAGGCGCAGGTTGATGCAACCGTGGCTGCCGCACCACTTGTACGACTCGGCATTATCGAAGCTCTTGTCGTTTTGCCAGGTGGCATCGTGGAAGCCGATCATATTGCCCTCAAACGGCATCCAGTAGCTCACCGGGCTTTCGTATTTGGGCTTACCGGTCTCGGGGTCCTTGGCTCCGATCAGGGTGCTGCCGCCGTCGTTGCTGTTGATCTGCCACACGCCCTCGGGGGTTGCGTCTTCGCCCGGTTTGCCGGAAATAAAGTTGGCCTCCCAAACGACATTACCGTTCTCGTCATAGTAGCGCGCGTGCTGCTCGGACAGGTCGACGTCGATATACGCCTTCCAGTCGGGCTCTCCCTTTGCGGTAAAGGTGTCGGCCTTCTGGGAGTACTTGATCTCGATTTCGCCGGTCTGCTTGCTGTTAATGGCGTCCTCGACCTGCTTGGCGAGTGAGCTGCTGTCGATGGACCAACCAAAGTCACCGCCTTCGACGGCGCACTGCTTGCCATCGGCGCGTGTCCACCAGCGAGTGGAGCCCACGGTATTAAAGCCGTTAGCGAGTTCAGCCGCCCAGCTGCTGATCTGCGACGTATCGAGCGTGGGGTTGGCCGGATCGGCAAAGCTGATCCACTGCAACACGGAGCTGCCATCAACCTTACCGGCATCCTCGCCGTTGAGCTTGAGGGTCACGTTGACGCCCAGAAAGTTGTTGGCGGCATCGCATGCGGCCTGAATTTGATCATCGGTCAGCGTTCCATTGAGCGGCTCATAGGCATCGTTGCCGAGCTTGGAAAGTTCTACGGTCTCGGCCAGCGAGGCAAGCTCGAGCTCGGCATATTTAATGACATGCTCGCGGTTAAGTTTTTCGTTGGAGCGCGCCTTCTCGACGGTAAACTTGCCGGCCTGCTCGTCATATGAGCTATTGGCCTCGAACTTGCCCGAACGTCCTTCGTTAAACTCGTCGATGGCGGCGCCCAGATCCTTCTCAAACTTCTTTTGGTCAAAGGTATCGGAGAGCATGGACAGGTCGACGTCTTGATCAAGATCGACTTCGTTGGAGGTAGCGGTTGTTTTGGTCTTGCCGCTTAAGGATTCCACAAGGCGGACCGGCCATACAAAGGCCTCGTTGTGGGTGATGATCTCTTTTGCGGCAGCTTCGCCATCAACGATGGGCTCATCGGACTCGGGCTGATAGGTCCAGCTAAAGTCATCACCTGTCACGGTGAGCTTATAGTGCTTCCATGCCGAGTTGACGTTGGTTGCGGCAGACGAAGCGTTGGAGAACGAGACGTCGACGCCGGCAATGGTGGTGTTGGGGTAGGCTAGCTGTGAAAACGCTACGATGCCTACGATATAGACAATGACGATAAGACCCAGAACGACAAAGAGCGTCGTCTTTTTGCCCGACTTATTGTTGCCGGCGGACTTGCGCGCGGGGCCGCGATCGCCTCGAGCGTGCGTGGGGGGCTGCTTGGGCGCATTGCCGTTTGCCTGGCGCTGCTGACGTTGTTGACGCTGCTGTCGCTGTTGGTTCGGGCGTTGGGAAGCGTTTGCCGCACCACGCTGCTGACCGTGGCTCGGCGCGATAGGACGCGGTGACTGAACGCCGCCGGTGTGCCTGCTCGGCTGCTGCGGATCGGGAATCAGTTGAGTTCGATCGTTTTGCGACATCGTATGCATATCCTTCGAATTTCGCCTTATGGCTCATCGTGTTTTTACTGGGCTTGCATTATAGCGATTGCCCTGCTGTTTGTGGTACGGAAACGGTGGCATTCAAAAGAGGTGGGACATTTGTCCCACCTTTGAGTCATTCTTTGCCGTTATCCGCACACACCGCATTTTGCACAGGCCGAAAGTGCGGCCGGAGCCTGCGCGATGCCGCCCTTTGCCGTCTCGCGCAGCGTGGCCGGCAACGCGTGACCCACCGAGAGCATGACATGTGCCATCTGGTCAAACGGAACCAGGCTCTTAATGCCTGCGAGGGCGAGTTGTGCCGAGCTAAAGGCCGCTGCCACGCCTATGGCGTTGCGGTTTTGGCAGGGCACCTCCACGAGGCCACCGACGGGGTCACAAACGAGGCCCAGCAGGTTACTCAGCGCGATGGAACTGGCGTCGAGCGCCTGCTCGGGCGTGCCGCCGAGCATCTGCACCAGCGCGGCGGCTGCCATGGCAGCGGCGCTTCCCACCTCGGCCTGGCAGCCGCCCTCGGCGCCGGCGACGCAGGCGCTCGTGGTGAGGTTGAGGCCGATGGCGGCTGCGCAGTAGAGCGCGTCCATGACCTGCTCGTCGTCGAGCTGAAGGTGATCGGCGAGCGCCAGCACGCAGCCGGGCACGACACCCGCGGAGCCTGCCGTGGGGGCGGCGACGATCACGCCCATGGTAGCGGAGCGCTCGAGCACGGCCATCGCGCGGGCCACGGCATCGGTCTGAACGGGGCCCATCAGGCTTGCACTCAAATCGTTGCGGCTGGTGGCATCGACGAGTTTGGCCTCGCCGCCGATAAGCCCGCCGAGCGAGCGCTGCGGATTGACGATGGGGGTTGTGGTCTCCTCGCGCATGACGTCGAGTACGCGGCGCATGGCGGCGACGGCGTGCGCCTCACCGGTCAGACGCGCCTCGCGCACGGCCATAACGGCGCCGATATTCAGGCCGAGCTCGGCACACGCATCGAGCAGCTGCTCGCCGTCGTCGAAGATCTCCTTGGCCGAGACGCCGGGGGAGAGCGACGAGGCAGAACCGGGGAGCTCGATAAAGGTCGCGTAATCGACATTGTCGAGTTTGCGTAGCATGGGGATAACGGTGTCGTCGGGCGCGCCGTCGGTCTCAAAGACGGAGTAGGCCTGGCCGCCCACTTCGGTGCGGTAGGTGCGGCAGAAGGCGATGTTCACGTGGGCGTAGGCGAGCAGGTTGGTGAGCGCGGCGAGCACGCCGGGGACGTCGTAGTGCGCCACGAAGAGCGTGGAGTACATGCCCGAGATGTCGACGCCGACGCCGTTAATGCGGCTGATGCGCATCTTACCTCCGCCCAGGCTCTCACCGCGGACCTGTGCCGTGGCGCCCGTGTCGTCGACCATGTCGATGTCGACGGTATTGGGGTGGATGGAGGCGTCGTCACCCTTGATGTCAAAGTGATATTCGAGGCCCTGCTCGCGCGCGAGGTCGAAGGCCTGCTTGATGTTCTCGTCATCGGTGTCGAGGCCCAGTATGCCCGCGACGAGCGCGCGGTCGGTGCCGTGGCCGCGGTAGGTGTGGGCGAAGGAGTTCCACAGGCCAAAGGTGACTTTGGTGATGCGGCCTTCCAGCAGGCTGGCGGCAACTTGGGCGCAGCGCAGGGCGCCGGCGGTGTGCGATGAGCTGGGGCCGACCATGACGGGGCCCAAGATCTCGAATGCCGAGGTCGTAGCTAGTGTTTGCGGCTTGCCTGCCATGGGTGCTCCTTCTCTATCCCGTCGTTCCGAGGGCTTTGGTATTTGGTCGCCTGCTCTACAGTCCTGGCTCGCACGGAGGCCACATTAAGTGGCCTCCGGCTCGTGCGGAACTCGCGATCGACCAAATACCAAAGCCCTCGGAACTTAGGATACATGGTAGAGGCGCTCATGCTGCAAAATCCATCAGCTGGAGACCTATTCTGTGCTCCATGTCGACTCATCTTCACCACCGATTAAATAAAAAAGAGGTACCGGTTGTTTCGGTACCTCTTTTTGGTGCGTTTCTATTTGGCTGTAGCTTTAGCCGCGTGCTTACAGGCCGCAGGCTGCTTTGAGTTCTTCGACTCGGTCGGTTTTCTCCCAGGTGAAGTCGGCGTCTTCGCGGCCGAAGTGACCGTAGGCTGCCGTCTTTTCGTAAATCGGGCGACGCAGGTCTAGGTCGCGGATGATTGCGCCCGGGCGCAGGTCGAAGGTCTTCTCTACGGCCTCGACGATCTTGTCCTCGGCAACATGTGCGGTACCGAAGGTGTCGACCATGATTGAGAGGGGCTTGGAAACGCCGATGGCGTAGGCAAGTTCGACTTCGCAGCGGTCGGCCAGACCGGCGGCGACTACGTTCTTGGCGACCCAGCGCGCGGCATACGCGGCGGAGCGGTCAACCTTGGTGCAGTCCTTGCCGCTAAAGGCACCGCCGCCGTGACGGCCGTAGCCACCGTAGGTGTCGACGATGATCTTGCGGCCGGTGAGGCCCGTGTCACCCATGGGGCCGCCCACGACAAAGCGACCGGTGGGGTTCACGTAGATGTCCGCGTTGTCCCACGGCATGTTCTCAGCGGCCATGACCGGGGTGATGACGTGCTCGATGAGGTCGGCCTTGATCTTGCCCATGTCCTCGATCTCGGCGGCGTGCTGCGTGGAGATGACGATCGTCGTGACCTCGACGGGCTTGCCTTCCTCGTAGCGCACGGTGACCTGGGTCTTGCCGTCGGGGCGCAGGTAGGGCAGGGTGCCGTCGTGGCGCACGGCTGCCAGGCGCTCGGCCAAGCGGCTGGCAAGGTAGTGTGGCATGGGCATGAGGGTCTTGGTCTCGTTGGAGGCATAACCGAACATCATGCCCTGGTCGCCGGCACCGATTAGGTCGATCGGGTCGGTGGTAGCGCCGGTCTGGGTCTCGAAGGACTCGTCAACGCCCTGGGCGATATCGGGCGACTGCTCGTGTATGAGGCTCATAACGCCGCAGGTGTCGCAGTCAAAACCGAACTTGGCACGGTTGTAGCCAATGCGGCGGATAACACCGCGGGCGATTTCCTGTACGTCGACGTAGGCCTGGGTGCGAATCTCGCCGGCGACGATGACGGTGCCAGTGGTCACGAGGGTCTCGCAGGCGCAACGGACGTTCTCCACGTTGGCAGGCACGCCGTTGGGGGCGATGTAGCCCTGCTCCTGGAGCTCTATTTCTTTGGCAAGGATTGCGTCGAGGACGGCGTCGCTGATCTGGTCAGCGATCTTATCGGGATGACCTTCGGTCACCGACTCCGACGTAAAAACAAAGGACCCGTGTTGGGGCGGGATGGAACGAAGTTCTTCTGACATGATTGTCCTTTCAAAAACGTGTCCCGGCGACCGTTACCATTCCGCCGGGCTCTCTATGCAAGGGCACATCATAGCGCGTAAATCAAACATTCACACCCTTTCCGCACCTACTCATTGGGGACAGACTTAAATGACCACCTTACCTAAGTGCCGACAGGTTGCCCAAAGACTGGTCATTTAAGTCTGTCCCCAATGAGTAGGTCGGTGCCCTTTGTGCGGAGGTTGCTTTGATGCTTTATACTGATGCGGTTAGACATCCATCCTGCAATCGAGGAGATTTCCATGGCATCAGACGTTCGCGTCCGCTTTGCACCCTCACCGACGGGCAAGCTGCACATCGGCGGCGCCCGCACCGCTATCTATAACTGGGCTTTCGCCCGCGCAAACGGCGGCACGTTCATCCTGCGCATCGACGACACCGACCCCACCCGCTCCACCGACGAGAACACGCAGATCATCCTGCGCGCCATGCGTTGGCTGGGCCTGGACTGGGACGAGGGTCCCGAGGTGGGCGGCGACTTTGGCCCCTACGCCCAGACCGAGCGCCTGGACCTGTACAAGCAGGCCGCCCAGAAGCTTTGGGACGAGGGCAAGGCCTATCCCTGCTTCTGCACCAAGGAGCAGCTCGACGCCGACCGCAAGGCTGCGCAGGAGCGCAAGGACCCCTTCCAGGGCTATCAGCGCCGTTGCCGCGATCTTGATCCCGAGGAGGCCCGCCGCCGCATCGAGGCCGGCGAGTCCTACGTCCTGCGTATCAAGGTGCCCGAGGACCGCGGCGACGTCGTCATCCACGACGCCGTCCACGGCGAGGTGACCTTCGACGCCAAGGAGCTCGACGACTTTGTCATCTTCCGCTCCGATGGCACGCCCACGTACAACTTCGCGACCGTCGTCGACGACGCCATGATGAAGATTACCCATGTCATCCGCGGCGACGACCACCTGTCCAACACCCCGCGTCAGGTCATGGTCTACGAGGCCCTCGGCGCGCCCGTGCCTACGTTCGCCCACATCTCCATGATCTTGGGTGCCGACGGCAAGAAGCTCTCCAAGCGCCACGGCGCCACCTCGGTGGAGGAGTACCGCGACGCCGGTTACCTGCCCGACGCCTTCGTCAACTACCTGGCGCTGCTCGGCTGGTCGCTCGACGGCGAGACCACGATCATCCCGCGCGATGTCCTGGCCAGCAAGTTCTCGCTCGACCGCATTTCCAAGAACCCGGCGACCTTCGACCCCAAGAAGCTCGACTGGGTCAATGCCGAGTACATCAACGGCATGTCCGATGCTCAGTTTGCCGACGAGATCATGGTCCCCGAGCTGCACGAGGCGGGTCTCATCGAGGGTAATGTCGAGTACGGCGAGGATTGGATCGACGCGCTCGCTGCCATCGTTAAGCCGCGCACCAAGATGCCGGCCGACGCCGTGACCGTCGCCGCTCCCATCTTCGCTACGGCCGAGACGCTCGAGTATGACGAGAAATCCGTCAACAAGGGCCTGGCCAAGGAGGGCATGGGTGCCATTCTGGACGCCGCCAAGGCCGCGCTCGAGGGTGTGGACGAGTGGACCGCCGCCAACATCGACGCCGCGCTTGAGCCGCTGCCCGAGCAGATGGACCTCAAGAAGCGCGTGGTGTTCCAGGCCGTGCGCGTCGCCGTTTGCGGCAACATGGTGAGCCCTCCGCTGGGCGAGACCATGGCGCTCGTCGGCCGCGACGACTGCCTGGCGCGCATCGACCGCGCCTGCACGATGGCGCTGTAATTGCTGCGCAAACGTTTGTATCCGAGCCCCGTTCACTCTGAGCGGGGCTCTTGCTTCTGTAGACGTATGGGATAGGAGGTGCTGGGGCCATGGCCGAGCAACTTTCGCTGTTTGGTTCGCCGGAACCGGAGGAAGCTCCGAAGTCCGCGGCTCCTGCCGCCGCCCCGGCGCAGCCCGAGCCCGCACCCGAACCCCTCGCCGCCTATGCGAGCGTAGTCCTCGACATCCCGACGCGTGCACTGTCCGAGCCGTTTGCTTACGGCATCCCGCAACCCCTCGCCTGCGAGGCCCAGATCGGCTCCACCGTCCTGGTTCATTTTGGCAACCGTGCGGCCGCGGGCTACATCGTCGACATCGCGCCCGAGCTGGCCGACCTGCAAGGTAACGACGTTCTCGATCCCGCGCGTATCAAGCCTATCGAGGCTATCCTCAGCAAGCCGCTCTTTACCGCCGAGGCTGCCCGTATCGCGTGCTGGATGAGCCGCGAGTATGTCGCGACGCTTTCCGAGTGCCTGCGCCTGTTTTTGCCACCGGGCGGCAGTCCGCGTGTGGTCAAGGGCGACGACGGTGTGTGGACGGTTGAACGTCCCGCCGTCAAACCCATCCAAAACCGCTGGGTGATGCTTACGCCCGAAGGCTTTGACTATACGCCGCCCAAGACCGCGGTCCGTCAGCGTCAGCTCATCGAGGCGCTGCAGTGCGGCCCGGTCACGACGCGCGACCTCAATCTTCTCTATAACAGCATGTCGGCGACCATCAAGGCGCTCGAAAAGCGCGGCGTCGTGGTGGTGGAGGAGCGCCGTGCGTGGCGTGGCTGCAGCGAGCAGACCACGCTGTCCTCGGCAAGCGGCAAGGCGCCGGTCTCCCTTACAAACGGCCAGCAACAGGCACTCGCGCAGATTGAGCGCGCCCGTTTGGACGCTCATGGCGACGTGGTGCTGGTCGACGGCGTTACCGGCTCCGGCAAAACCGAGGTTTATCTCTCTGCCATCGAGCGTGTGCTCGCAGCTGGTCGCTCTGCCTGCGTGCTCGTCCCCGAGATCTCGCTGACGGCCCAGACTGTCGGCCGCTTCCGCTCGCGCTTTGGCGAGACGGTCGCCGTGTTCCATTCGCGCCTTTCGGCCGGTGAGCGTCTGGACCAGTGGGATATGGTCGCCAGTGGTGCGGCCCGCGTGGTGGTCGGCGCCCGCTCGGCGCTCTTTTGCCCGCTCCACGACTTGGGCCTCATCATCATCGACGAGGAACACGAGACCAGTTACAAGCAGGGCTCCAGTCCGCGCTACCACGCGCGCGAGGTG
Organism: Collinsella sp. CLA-ER-H3; assembly: GCF_040092425.1. NCBI lineage: Bacteria > Bacillati > Actinomycetota > Coriobacteriia > Coriobacteriales > Coriobacteriaceae > Collinsella > Collinsella sp. CLA-ER-H3. The sequence goes on along the minus strand of NZ_JBBNLP010000005.1, from coordinate 26,487 downwards.
GCGGCCGAGATGGCGCGGCGCTACCGCTGCCCGCTCGTGTTGGGCTCCGCCACGCCTTCTGCCGAGGCCCTCGACCGCTGCCGCCGTGGCACGTATAACGGTGTCACCTGGACGCGTGTCGAGATGCCCGAGCGCCCGGGACACGCCGTGCTGCCCACGGTCCGCATTGCCGACCTGCGCCGTGAGTTTTCTCACGGCAGCCGCTCCATGTTCTCAAAACCCTTGATGGAGGGCCTCGAGCGCGTGGTCGAGCGCCGCGAGAAGGCTGTGCTGCTGCATAACCGCCGCGGCTTTGCGCCGTTTCTGATGTGCCGCGAGTGCGGTTGCGTTCCCACCTGCAACCACTGCTCCACGGCGCTCACGTACCACGAGCGCACGCACACGCTGCAGTGCCACACCTGCGGATCGTCCTGGCGTGTGCAGCCGTATCCCGCGCCCGCGAGTCGCTGCCCCAAGTGCGGCAGCCGCTACCTGGCAAAAATGGGCTTGGGTACGCAGCAGATCGAGGATGCGCTGCATCAAATGCTGCCCGACGACGTCGCCATCATTCGCATGGATGCCGATTCCACGCGCGGCAAGGATGCGCACAAAAAGCTGCTCGAGCAGTTCGATGCCGCCGATTGCGCGGTGCTGCTGGGCACCCAGATGATCGCCAAGGGCCTCGACTTTCCCGAGGTCACGATCGTAGGTGTGGTCAATGCCGACTTTGCCCTCAAGCTGCCCGATTTTAGAGCAGGGGAGCGCGCCTACGACCTGCTGGAGCAGGTGGCGGGTCGCGCCGGCCGCGGCGATCGCCCCGGCGAGGTCATCATCCAGACCTACCTGCCCGAGGACCCGGTCATTCGCGCCGTCGCCGAGCACGACCGCTCGATCTTTACCGACTACGACCTGGACCAGCGCCGCGACGCGCTGTACCCGCCGTTCGTGCGCCTGGCCAACATCTTGGTTTGGTCGACGAACGCGGATGACGCACGGGACTACATCGGTCGCATCGCGAAGCTCCTCAAGCGTCGCTGGCATGCTGCCGCGCCCGACTTTTTGCGGGCGGGGAGCGCCGTTCCCCAGGTGCTGGGCCCGGCTTCGTGTGTAATCGAGAGAGCCAAGGACCGTTACCGCTTCCATCTGCTTGTGAAGTCCCCGGTAGGGTACCATGTCTCTGATGATATCGACGCCTGCCTCAAAGAGGTGGGCTCCGTACGCGGCGTGAGCGTGAGCGTTGACGTCGACGCCTATGATTTGATGTAACAACCCGAAAGGATGGCCATGGAAGCCAACGGAATCGTACTGTCGCCCGACCCTCGTCTGCGCCAGGAGTGCGCCGTCATCGAGGAGATCACCCCGGCGATCGAGGCCCTTGCCGAGAAGATGAAGAAGATGATGTTCGACAACGGTGGTTGCGGTCTTGCTGCTCCGCAGATCGGTGAGCTTATTCAGCTCGTCACTATCGACTGCGACTACAGCGACAAGAACGATTATGACCCGTACGTGCTCATCAATCCTGTTATTGTGGAGCAGAGCGACCATCTGGTGCCCTATAGCGAGGGCTGCCTGTCCATTCCTGGCATTAGCTGCGAGATCGAGCGTCCCGACCATGTCGTCGTCGAGGCGTACGACTTGGACGCAAACCTGATTCGCTATGAGGCTTCGGGCGATCTGTTCTGCGTGTGCCTGCAGCACGAGATCGATCACCTGCACGGCAACACCATGTTCGAGCGACTGAAGCCCATGCAAAGGCTCAAGGCCGTCAAGGAGTACCAGGACGCCCTGGCCCGCGGCGCTCGACCGGGCGAGACGGAGTAAGTCCCACCGTCCCCTTCCGCCGCAGGGCTTAGGTTTTGCTCCATGCTCAAACAGTCCTGCTCGCACGAAGAGCACATTAAGTGCTCTTCGGCTCGTGCGGAACTGCGCGTGGAGCAATAACCTAAGCCCTGCGGCGGAAGGGGACTGCGTTTTCGTGCTCCTCTTCGCCCGGGTGCCGTCGGGTCAGGGATGGGCGTCTTCGCTGATAGTCTTTGTTGAGAGAGAGCTGCTTTTATTGCGGCTCTTTCTTTGGTTTTGGGTATATTTGTTCTTGTTGAATTGTTATTGCGGATGGGCTGGGTACTTGGCTTTCCGCTGTTCTTTGTAGCCGTCTCGGCTTTGGTTGAGAGGAGACGATTTTTATGCGTATTGTGTTTATGGGTACGCCCGATTTTGCTGTGCCCTCGCTGACTTCGCTTGTCGAAGCTGACAACGAGATTTCGCTGGTTATTACACGTCCCGATGCTGTTCGTGGGCGTGGTAAGAAGCTTGAGCCGTCTCCTGTTAAGGCTAAGGCGCTTGAGCTGGGGTTGCCGGTTGTTGAGGCTAATCGTATGACGCCTGAGGTTGTTGAGGTGCTCCAGGCTGCCCAGGCTGATATTTTCTGTGTGGCTGCCTATGGTTGCATTTTGCCCGATGAGGTGCTGCATATGGCGCCGCTTGGTATTGTGAATGTTCATGCTTCGCTGCTGCCTCGTTGGCGTGGGGCTGCTCCTATTCAGCGTGCCATTCTTGCTGGTGATGAGATTGCTGGCGTTTCTATCATGCGCATTGGACATGGCGTGGATACTGGTGCTTATTGTGCCCAGGCTTCCACGTCGGTTGCCGGTAGGCATGCTGAGGCGCTGACCATGGAGCTTGCTGAGCTTGGCGGCAAATTGCTTGCCGATACGCTTCCTTCGCTTGCCGATGGCACTGCCGTGTGGACTGAACAGGATGAGTCGCTCGTCACTCATGCTGCCAAGATTTCCAAGCAGGAGATGCGCCTGGATCCGCAGATGGGGGCGCTCGATTGCGTGCGTCATGTGTTCGCTTCGTCCGATACTGCGCCTGCTCGTTGCGTGATTGCCGGCAAGACTGTGCGTGTGCTCGATGCTGCGCCGGCTGATGTGTCGCTTGACGAGGGTCAGGTTCTCATTCAGGCCAAACGTGTTTATCTGGGCCTTTCTGATGCCTCGGTTGAACTGCTCGAGGTTAAGCCTGATGGCAAGCGTGCCATGGCTGCTTCTGCCTGGGCCGCCGGCCTGCAGGGCGCCGATCTTTCGTGGGGTGTTTTGTCATGAGCAAGCTGTCTCCCGCGCGCAAGCTTGCGCTCGATGTGCTAATGGAGGCCGATCGCCGCGGCATGTATGCGCGTGACGTGCTGTCCTCTCGCGCATCGGCCAAGGCTATTGACCAGCGCGATTCCGCTTTTGCCGCTCGCTTGGCGCTGGGTGTTGCCGCCACGCAGGGTATTTTGGACGAGCTGCTCGATCAGTTTCTCGATAAGCCCAAAAAGGTTGCGCCGCGTGTTCGCATGGCGCTTCGCATCTCGGCCTTCGAGATGCTCTACCTGCACACGCCTGGCCGCGTTGCCGTAAGTCAGGGAGTTGAGCTGGTTCGCTGCGGTGCTAAGTCCGCCGCTGGCTTGGCCAATGCTGTACTGCATAAGGTTGCGGACAATGTTGAGGACTTTGCTACTGCGTCCGATGTGGATGAGTCTAAGCGACGCTTGGTTCGTCTGTCGTGCCTGATGGGGCTGCCGCGTTGGCTGTGCGCTCGCATTTTGGCATCGTTCGACACGCCAGAAGGTGCGCTTAACTTTGCCGGCAATCTGGCCCCCGCGCCGCTGGCCCTGCATGAGAACGCCTTTGCGACTAAGTCCGATCCGTATATCTCGCAGCTCGTCGCGCCTGTTTTCCCGGGCTGCCATGCCCCGGTCGATGCTCAAGTTACCGTTGCTTCGGGTGTGTTTGAGCGTGCTGCTGCCGTGGCCTCGGACCTTAACGCCCAGCTTATCGCCACAGCTGCCACGCGCCCTGGTAGCTGCCTTGAGATTGGAGCCGGTCGTGGCACCAAGACCTATGTGATGATGTGCCAGGCCAAGCGTGCGGGCTATGAGCGTCAGCATACGGCGCTCGATTTGCATGATCGCAAGTGCGATCTGAATCTCGCTCGCCTGCATAAGGCCGGTATTCAGGGCGTTCGTACGGTTTCGGGTGATGCCTGCGAGCTTGATGAAGTACTGACGTCGTTTGATGCCATGCTTGGCAAGCCGGTTAAGTTCGACACGGTCTTTATCGATGCGCCGTGCTCTGGCACCGGTACCATGCGTCGTCATCCCGAGATCCCTTGGCGCCTGACCGAAAAAGATGTGACGGTTGAGCTGCCCAAGCTGCAGCTGACGATGCTCAAGGAAGCCGCTGCGCGCGTGGCTGCCGGCGGCGAACTCATCTATGCGACGTGCTCGGTTTTCGACGAGGAGAACACGCAGGTGGTGGACGCTTTCCTGAACTCTTCCGAGGGCGCCGGCTTTAGTGTGGCGCCGCTCTCCGAAGCCCAGATTCTGCAGCTGCCCGAGTTCGCCCAAGCCAAGAAGCTGGTAGCCGTCCGCCAAAACGACCGAGGACTTTTCCAAAGCGTGCCGGTAAACGCCGACTCCTACGACGGCCACTTCTGCGCCAGACTGGTCCACAAGTAATTACTAAGTTGCGGTGAAATAGGGATTGAATATCGGCTTCTATCCGCCAAACAGTCCTTATTTCACCGCAACTCATAAGGAAACCTGGGTAGCTAAAGAAGCAGCCCCGCGATTGGTGTCGGTCGCGGGGCTGATTGGTTTCTAGTGGCTGTGCGGGCAGTTGGCGCAGCAGCCGCTGGTGGCGCTGGTGCTGGAGCCGCCGCTTCGCTGGTCGGTGTTATAGAAACCGCTACCCTCAAATTTAATGCCGCTGGCCGAGAACGTCTTGGCCGCCGGGGCACCGCAGCTCGGGCACACGACCTCGGGAGTCTCGGACATGGGATGCTCAACCTCAAACACGTTGCCGCAGCTCGAGCACTTGTAATCGTAGCGCGCCATATTACTTCCTTTTCAGCACAAAGCGGGCAGATCGCTCTGCCCGCATAAATTCAAACGTTTGTAACTGTACCCTATATCGGGGGTTTTATCACGCTTCGCCCCAGAATCTATGGTTGTTGCGTAGGAGCTGTGCGGTTTTCTTCTCGGCGGCTGCAATGTCCGCCTCGTCAGCTTGCCAGGTCCAGTTGCCCGTGGCCACGCCCGGCACGTTCATACGTGCGTCGTCACCAAGCCCCAGGATATCCTGCAGTGGCATCATCACCAGGGGAGCGTCGCTTGCCAGCGCGTCGCTCATCAGCTTGGCCGCCACGTCAACACCACTCGGTTCATCGCCGCCCGCAAAGGAACGCGTGCACCAACCGGCCAGCGTCGACGTATCGTGCGTCGAGGTGTACAGGATCTTTCCTGGCGTGGGGTGCACACCGCAACGAACGTCGTAATCGCTAAACTCCAGCACATCCATGCCGGGGAAACCACAGGTTGAAGCCATGGCGCGAACACCGGGCGTCAAATAGCCCAGGTCCTCGGCGATAAAGTTGAGCGGACCCAGCTCGTCGTAGGCGGTCTGGAACAGGTCCTTGCCCGGGCCCGCCAGCCAGCGACCGTCGGCGCAAGCCTTGCCCGCGGGGATACTAAAGTAGCTGTGGAAGCCCAGGAAGTGATCCAGACGCACGCGGTCGTAGAGCGAAAACGCACGACGCAGGCGATCCATCCACCAGCTATAGCCGTTCTGCTTCATGTGGTCCCAGCGGAACGTCGGGTTGCCCCACACCTGGCCCTCGGGCGCAAAGTTGTCGGGCGGCGCGCCGGAAATCTCGATTGCCTTACCGGTATCGGACAGCCAGAAGTTCTCGGGTTCGCTCCACGCATCGGCCGAATCGTCCGAGACATACATGGGGATATCGCCGATGACCTCGATTCCTTTCTTGTGCGCATAGTTCATGAGCTCGCACCAGGCCAGGTCAAAGCGATACTGCATATACGCCTGCAGCTCTGCCTCGTCGTGGAAACGCTTGTCGTCAATCAGATGCTCGTTGTAGTGCGCGACATCGGCCGGCCAATCGTGACGCGATTCGCCTTCAAAATGCTTCTTAACGGCCATGTAGACACAGTACTTCTCGAGCCAATCGGCGTTGCGATGCTTAAACGCCGTGTAGAGCGGGTCTGCATCCTCGCCGCCACGAGCCTTCCAAGTCTCAAAGTCGGCCGCCAGCTCCTCTTGGCTCTCGGGCAGCAGGTCAATATTGCCCGCAAAGGCCGAAGGCCCAGCGTAAGGGGAGCGGAAGAAGTCCGTCGGGTTGACGGGCAGAACCTGCCAGTAGCGCATTCCCATGGCGGCCAGATGGTCGATAAAGCGACGTGTGGGTGCACCGATCGTGCCGGGCTTGCCGTCGTCGGTGGGCACCGAGGTGATATGGCACACGACACCCGCGCCATGATCGAGCGGCTCCTGCAGGCGCTGCTCGGCATGGTGATAGATGATCGACGAGCCCAGCGGATACAGATCGAGCGTGACCGTACCGTTGTGGATCTCGCATTCGTGACCGCTGATCACGTCACTCGCACATTCGTCGAGCGCCGGAATCGTCACGCGGTGCGAATTGCGCAGGCTGCGGTTGATGATAACCGTCGCGGACTCGCCGTTCTTGCCCGTGCGGTTGTAGGCCAGCACCTCGTCGTTGAGCGCGAAGGCCTTGATCTCGCCGTCAATCATAAACGGCAGTGCGCGGCGTACGGCGGAGGCGTTCTTGACAATAGCCAGCGTGTCGAAGTCGTGCAGTTGGTCCTTGGTCGGCAGGGTGCGGCGGTTGCCCGGATCGGTAAGGCCCTCCAGGCCGTACTCGTCGCCGTAGTAGATCGAAGGCACGCCGGGGAAGGTCATCTGCATGAGCGTGGCGAGCCAAAAACGGCTCTTGGCCAGTCCCATCGCGTTCTCGTCCAGGCGCCATTTGCTGCGCTCGCACTCGGGCAGCTGCGACTCGTCAGGGCCGCCGCCGAGCACCGAGATGATGCGCGGGCGGTCGTGACTCGAAAGCAGATTGAGTGCGCAGGACAATGCCTCGCTCGGGTAGTTCTCGCGCAGGGTCTCGATATCCTCGGCTGCCTGGTAGGCGTTCTTGTAGCCCATCAAAAAGCCTATGACCATGTCGCGGAAGGGGTAATCCATAGCAGAGTCCAGCTCGGAGCCCTGCAGGTAGCGGCGCAGATGACCGTAGCTTATCTTGTTGGAGGCGTCTTCCCAGACTTCGCCGAGCAACAGTGCGTCGGGCTTTTCGGCAAGTACGGCCTTCTTGATCTCGGCTAGGAAGTCGTCGGAAAGCTCGTCAGCGACGTCCAGGCGCCAACCATGGGCACCGGCGCGCAGCCATTTGCGGATCACGCCGTCCTTGCCCAGGAGCCTCTCGCGCACCAGCTCGGACTTCTCGTTGATGGCTGGCATGTTGCCCACGCCCCACCAGCAGTCGTACGAGCCATCCTCGTGGAAGGTAAACGCATCGCGCCACGGCGAATCCTCGCTCTGCCAGGCACCCACGCCGGGGTAGTTGCCGTAGCGGTTGAAATAGATCGAGTCGTCGCCCGTGTGGTTGAATACGCCGTCCAGGATGATGGAGATGCCCAGCTTCTCGGCTGCCTGGCACAGCTCGGTAAAGTCCTGCTCGGTGCCAAGGATCGGGTCGATCTTGGTGTAGTCGGCCGTGTCGTAGCGGTGGTTGCTCGCGGCTTCAAAGATAGGGTTGAGATAGATGGCCGTAAAGCCCAGCTCGGCGATGCGGGGCAAGTCTTCCTGGATGCCCTTGAGCGAGCCGCCGTAGAAGTCCCAGGTCTTGATGGAGCCGTCCTCGGCGCGCTCGTACACGGGCGGCTCGTTCCAGTCCTCGACCATCCGGCGCTGAATGCCCTTGCGCGGTTTTTCGAGTTGAGCCATTGTGCGCTCGCGCCAATGCTCGTCACGGGCGTAGCGGTCGGGGAAGATCTGGTACACCATGCCTCGCTCGTACCAAGTGGGGCGGTTCTCGCGGTGCTTATAGACGGTAATCTGGAAGGACGGCACCTCGGCGTAGTTGTAGGTTACGCCCTCGCCGCCGGTGCGTCCTTGCGGCGCACCCAGGCGAACCTCGGGCTGACCTTCGATATTGCAGATAAAGCTGTACCACACAAGATACGGGTTAGCGCATTTGAGCTCGCCGGTAAAAATGCCATCGCCCTCGTGTTCCATCGGGATTAGGGTCTCGCCGACTTCATCGACCCAGGTACGCAGGGTGAGTGTTGCCTGGTTGGGATCGGCATCCTCCAAAATCACCGAGAGTGCAACGGAAGTTCCAGTGGTCACAGCGCCAAACGGAGTGCGAAACTGCGGCAGACGGCTGTTGTGAATCAATCTCATAATACGGTCCAGTTCAATAGAATCATGGCCTGCGGGCCATGGGCTTTACGCACAAGTTGTAAGTATATCTGTTGTACACAGGCTGTATAAACAACATCCGTTTACCATCGGCGAACGGTTGTCCTAGAAAATCGTTTTACCAACTATCTACAGAGAAGGGGCGCCCGGTTGGAGCGCCCCTTACTTAGGGTTTGATTAGGTTTTGAATCGTCTGTGGGCTAGCGGCGTTTGCGGGTGGCCGTGGCCTTGCGGACGGACGTCTTCTTGGACGGAGCCTTTTTCTCTGCCGGAGCGGCGGGGGAGACCGGGGTCTCCTTGGCGGGCTCGGGCTTTGCCTCCACCTTCGGGGCAGCCTTAACCTCAGCGGCCTTCGGCGCCGGCTTGGCCTTTACCTCGGCCTTGGGCTCCTCTTTGGTGGCAGCGGACTTGGGCTCTGTCTTGGTAGCTGCGGCCTTGGTCGTGGTCTTTTTGGCCGTCGTCGTGGTGCGCTTGCGCGTGGTGGTCTTGGCGGCCGGCTTCGTCTCGACAGCCGCCTCGGTCTTGGGCTCGACGGGGGTTTCCTCGACCTTGACAGCAGACTTTGCGGCGGCCTTCGAGGTCGTCTTCGCAGCGGCCTTCGTCGCGGCAGCCTTCGTGGTCGTCGACTTCGTTGCCGTGGTCTTCTTGGCTGCCGTTGCCTTCTTGGCGGTCGTGGTCTTGGTCGCGATCGCCTTCTTAGCAGCGGTCTTTGCCGGAACCTTGGCGGCCGGCTGGGCCTCAGCGACCTCGGCCTTTACCTCGGGAGCAGCTTCGGCTTCGGCGGCCTTCTTGGCAGCGGCGGTCGTGCGCTTGCGCGTGGTCGTTGCCTTGGTAGCGGTCGTCTTTGCTGCGGCGGTCTTGGTGGCAGCAGCTTTGGTCGTCGTAGCCTTCTTGGCGGTCGTCTTGCGGGTCGTGGTCTTCTTAACTGCGGGCTTTGCAGCGGGCTTGACCTCGGCCTCTGCCTTAGGAGCAACCTCAGCCTTCACCTCAGGCTCGTCCTTTGCGGGCTCAGCCTCAACCGGCTTCTCCTCGGCCTTGGGCTCCTCAGCGGCCACCGGTTCAGCAACAGTCTCAGGCTCGTCGACAACAGCCGCCGGCCTCTCAATCTCCGGATGCATAAAGAAGTACAGGTCCAGATACTTGTCGGCCGAGCGCGTCCAGCTAAAGTCCTGGCTCATGGCCTGCGTGACCAGCTGGTTCCAGGCGTCGCGGTTATCCCAGAACAGGCGTGCCGCGCGGAACACGGCGTCGCCCATCTCGTCGCCGTTAAAGTTGCTAAACGAGAAGCCCGTGCCCTCGCCGGTAAACTCGTTGTACGGGATCACAGTGTCCTTCAGACCACCGGTCTCGCGAACAATCGGCAGGGTGCCGTAGCGCATGGCGATAATCTGCGACAGGCCGCAGGGCTCAAACTTCGAAGGCATCAGGAACATGTCGGCGGCAGCATACATGCGCTGTGACAGCGCCGGATCAAACTCGATGCGCGCGGCCATGGTGCCGGGGTACTTGTCCTGGAAGTAGCGCAGTCCGTCCTCGTAGTCGCGGTCGCCGGTGCCCAGCACCGCCACCTGCACGCCGCCGGCCAGGATGCGGTCGAGCGCGTACATGACCAGGTCCATGCCTTTCTGGCGCGTCAGACGCGTGACCATGACCATAAGCGGACGGTCGTCGCGAACCTCGAGCCCCAGCTCTTCCTGCAGCTTGGCCTTGCACACGGCCTTGCCGGAACGGTCCTCGACGGTGTAGTTGGCGGCAATGCGCTTGTCGGTCGCCGGGTCAAAGCCCGCGACGTCAATGCCATTCAAAATGCCCTGCAGCGCGTACGAACGCTCGCGCAGAACGCCGTCCAGGCCCTCGCCAAATTCGGGCGTCTGGATCTCGTTGGCATAGGTAGGACTTACCGTAGTGATGGCGTCGGCATAGCGCAGCGCGCCCAGCATGTAGTTGATGCTGCAAGCGTCGCAACGCAGCTGCGAGGCGGCCGCCGGAATATGTGCCACACCCAGGATATCCTCCATCACGGTGTCGCTAAACTGGCCCTGGAACGCCACGTTGTGGATCGAGAACACGGTCTTGACTCGGTCGTACAGCGGCAGGCCCTGGTAGAACTCGCGCAAAAACACGGGCGCCAGTGCCGTCTGCCAGTCGTTGCAGTGTAGGATGTCGCACTCAAAGCCGGCCGGCAGGTGCTGCAGGCTCTCGGTGATGGCCTTGGAGAAGAACGCAAAACGCTCGCCGTCGTCAAAGAAGCCATACGGATAGTCGCGCGCAAAGTAGCGCTCGTTGTCAATGAACATATAGGTGACGCCATCGTGCTCGAGCTTCTCAAGTCCGCAGTACTCATTGCGCCAGCCCAGGCTCACGTAAAAATCGGAGAAGTGCTCCATCTGCGCCTTGTACTCGTCCTTGATGGTGGCGTATTTGGGCACCATCACGATAACCTCGGCGCCGGTGCGCACGAGCGCCGCAGGCAGCGAGCCCGCTACGTCACCCAGGCCACCGGTCTTCACAAACGGTGCGCACTCGGCCGAGGCAAACACGATCTGCATCTTTTTGCTGGAATCAGCCATATTGTCTCCCTGTTGCAATTCGAGAATAGCCGCCTGGCGCTAACCGGGCGGCTATTCTACATGTTACGAGCGATGTTGCGGTGCCAACGTTAACGCACGATGGTGGTATCGGAAGTTAACGGGGCCTTGCCCAGCACCAGGATGTTCTCGGGCGTGCCGCGAAGCTCGGTGTTGGTGGGAACCACGTTGTTCTTGTCCAGGATGGCGTTCTCAACGCGGGCGCCGCTCTTGATGATGCAGCTCTGGTTGATGATCGAGTTGGTCACCGAGGCGCCTTCCTCAACCACAACGCCGCGCGACAGGATCGAGTTGCGCACGGTTCCCTTGATGATGCAGCCGGCCGAGATAATCGAGTTGCAGGCGTGGCTGCCGGTTGCGTAGCGCGAAGGCGGTACGTCGTGGGCCTTGGTTAGGATCGGGCGCTCGGGATCAAAGAGCTGGTCGGCCACGGTCTGGTCGAGCAGGTCCATGCTGCGGCGATACAGCGACTTCTCGCTAAACACGCCCACGACCTCGCCCTTGTATTCGTAGCTGCAAACGTCGATGTTGCCAAAGTCGCCCTGGAGTGCCTCGAGCAGGTCCAGATAGTCGGCGGCCTGGTAGTGGTCGATGATCTCGAGCAGCGTCTCGCGGTTGACGATGCAGCAGTCCATAGAGGCGTTGTCGCCGTACACGACGCCTGCGCTCACGCCCGTCAGGCGGCCGTTCTCGTTAATCTCGAGCTTGGTCTCGTCATCGACGTTGTGCGTGGCCTTGCAGTACACCACGGTCATCTGGGCACCGGAGTTCTCGTGCGCGTCGATGATGGTGTTGAGATCCATGTTAAAGATGATGTTGGTGCCCATCATCACAACGTAGGGCTTATCCGAGCGCTGGAACAGCGTCTTGTTGGAGATGATGTCGCGCAGCAGGAAGCGCATGCCGCCCTTGGTGGTGCCATACGCGTTGCCGGGAACCATGAACAGGCCGCCCTTTTTGCGGTCCAGGCCCCAGTCCTTGCCCGAGCCCACGTGGTCGATCAGCGAGCGGTAGTTGCCCGGCATGACGACGCCGACGGTCTTAATGCCGGCATTCATCATGTTGGACAGCGGGAAATCGATCAGGCGGTAGCGGCCCAAAAACGGAACGGACGCGATGGGGCGGTCCTTGAGCAGAACGCTGCCGTAGGTCGAAGAGTAGTTAGCGGTGATATAACCGATGGCCTTGCGATTGATCATCGGATCATTCCCCCTTCCCGATAACGACGTCATTTCCAACGACGGCCGTATCCTTGGTGGTATCGACAGAGCCGAGCTTCACGCCCTCTTCGACCGTGGAGTTCTCGCCCAAAATAGCGCGGCAGATGTGCGCGCCGCTCTTAACGTGCGCACCCGGCAGCAGCACGGAGTCCTCGACCACGGCGCGCTCCTCAATGATGACATCGGTCGAAAGGATCGAGTGGCGAGCGGTGCCGTAGATCTTGCAGCCGTTGGAGACCAGGCAGTCGTCCAGGCGACCATCCGGACCAATGTAGTGCGGCGGACGCGTGGTGATGTTGGACATGATGGGGAAGTGCTTGTCAAACAGATCGAACTCGGGGTTGTTGCCCAGCAGGTCCATCGAGGTCTCGTGGAAGCTGGCGATGGTGCCGACGTCCTTCCAAAAGCCGTGGAACTCGTAGCTGTACAGGCGCTTGCCCTCGCCGAGCAGCTTGGGGATGATGTCCTTGCCAAAGTCGTGGCTCGAACGCTGGTCCAGAGCATCCTCCTCGAGCGCCTCGATCAGGACGTCGGCCGAGAAGATGTAGATGCCCATGGAGGCGAGGTTCGAATCGGGCTTATCGGGCTTCTCGGTGAACTTGGTGATGCGGCCGTCCTCGGGGTCGGTGGTCAGGATGCCAAAGCGGCTGGCCTCCTCCCAAGGCACGGGCATAACGCTCACCGTGAGGTCGGCGTTGTTCTCAATGTGCGTCTTGAGCATCTTGCGGTAGTCCATGCGATACAGGTGATCGCCCGAAAGAATCAGGACGTACTTGGGGTCGTTGGCCTTGATGTAGTCGAGGTTCTGCGTGATGGCGTCTGCCGTGCCCGCATACCAGGCGCCGCCGGTCTGCGTCTCGTACGGCGGCAGGATCGACACGCCGCCGTCGCGGCTGTCCAGATCCCACGCCTCGCCGGAGCCCACGTAGGCATGCAGCAGGTAGGGGCGATACTGCGTCAGAACGCCCACCGTGTCGATGCCCGAGTTGGAGCAGTTGGAGAGCGAAAAGTCGATAATGCGGAACTTGCCACCAAAGCTAACCGCCGGCTTAGCGATCTTTTGGGTGAGTGCCCCCAATCGGCTGCCCTGTCCTCCTGCGAGGAGCATCGCGATGCATTCTTTCTTACTCATCGATTTCTCCTTCTGTCATCGATGTTCCTAAACCCATTAGCGACGGGCGCGGCGCTCGGTCGTGCCCATCAAGTAATGCCGTGCTGGCATAGGGGAGTTCGCGGCCTTTACGCGTGCCAGATCTCGTCGCGGTACTCGCGAATGGTGCGGTCGCTCGAGAACCAGCCCGAGGAGGCGGTGTTGAGCAGCGCCTTGCGGTTCCAGGTCTCCTGGTCGCCGTAGCTGCCGGTGAGCTTTTCCCATGCATCCACGTAGCTACGGAAGTCAGCCATGACCAGGTCGGGGTCGTTGTTGTTCATGAGCTCGTTGTAGATGCTCTCGAAGTTGCCCGAAAGACCCGCAAAGGTGTTGTCCTTGAGCTCGTCCATCACGCGGCCCAGGCGCTCGCGGTCGCCATTGAGGGTATCCCACGCAAAGTAGGTGTTTGATGCCCAGAGCTGCTCGACCTCGGGAGCGGTCAGGCCAAAGATGGCCTCGTTCTCGCGACCGGCCAGGTCGGCGATCTCGATGTTGGCGCCGTCGAGGGTACCCAGCGTAATGGCGCCGTTCATCATGAGCTTCATGTTGGACGTGCCCGAGGCCTCCTTGCCGGCCGTGGAAATCTGCTCCGAGATCTCGGCGGCAGGGTAGATGAGCTGGGCGTTACTCACGCGGAAGTTAGGGATGAAGCAGATCTTCATGACCTCGTTGACGCGGGCATCGTTATTGATGACCTCGGCCACCGAGTTAATGAGGCGGATGGTCTCCTTTGCAAAGGTGTAGCTCGAGGCGGCCTTGCCGCTAAAGATGAAGGTCGTCGGCGTCACGTGGAAGTTGGGATCGGCGATGCGACGGTTATAGATGTCCATCACCTTCATGATGTTCATGAGCTGGCGCTTGTAGGCATGGAAGCGCTTCACCTGGACATCGAAGACGGTGTTGGGGTCGATGACCAGACCGGTCTCGGCCTTAACGTAGGCGGCCAGACGCTCCTTGTTGGCGCGCTTGGAGGCACCCACGGCCTTCAGGAACTCGGTGTCGTTCTGGAACTCCTTGAGTTTCTCCAGCTCAAAGGCGTCCTTCAGCCAGCCATCGCCAATGGCCTCGGTGACGAGCTTGGCATAGGTGGGGTTGGCCTCGGCAAAGAAGCGACGGTGCGAGATGCCGTTGGTCTTGTTGTTGAACTTCTCGGGCGTAAGGGCATAGAAGTCCTTGAGCACGATGTTCTTGATGATGTCGGAGTGAATCTTTGCCACGCCGTTGACGCTATGGCTGCAGATCACGGACAGGTTGGCCATGCGAATCTCGCCGTCCCACAGAATGGCGGTCTGGCGCAGACGCTCCTGCCAGCCCTCCTGCGTGGTGTCGAACGACTCGTGCCAACGACGGCTGATCTCGTCGATGATCTGGTACACGCGGGGGAGGAGCTTGGAGAACGTGCCGATGGGCCACTTCTCCAGAGCCTCGGGCAGGATGGTGTGGTTAGTGTAGCTCACGACCTGCGTCACGATGTTCCAGGCGTCGGCCCACTCGAGCTTCTTCTCGTCGATGAGGATACGCATGAGCTCGGGGCCGCACATGGCGGGGTGCGTGTCGTTGGTGTGGATGGCCACAAACTGCGGCAGCAGCTCCCAGTTTGCGCCGTGCTCCTTCTCAAAGGTGTCGAGCAGGCTGTAGATGCCGGCCGAGACAAACAGGTACTCCTGCTTCAGGCGCAGCAGACGGCCGTGCTCGCCGGCGTCGTTGGGGTAGAGGATGGCGCTGATGGCCTCGGCCTCGGCGCGCTCGGCATCGGCCAAGGCGTAGTCGCCGCGGTTGAAGGCCTCAAGGTCAAAGTGCTCCTCGACCGGCTCGGCGGCCCAGACGCGCAGCTTGTTGACGGTCTCGCCGGCATAGCCCACCACGGGGATATCGTAAGGGACGGCCAGGATGTCCTGCGTGTCCACCGTGCGGTAGAACGTGCGGCCGTTCTCCTCAAAGCCCTCAACATGGCCACCAAACTTAATGGTCACGGCCTTGTCTTGACGACGGACCTCCCAGGGATAGCCGTGGGTGAGCCACTCGTCGGTGCCCTCGACCTGGCTGCCGTTGACGATCTCCTGCTTAAACAGGCCGTAGCGGTAGCGCATGCCGTTGCCGTAGCCGGCAATGCCCTCGGCTGCCATGGAATCCAGGAAGCATGCGGCCAGACGGCCCAGGCCACCGTTGCCCAGCGCCGGATCGGGCTCCTGGTTCTCGATGACGGACAGGTCAAAACCCATGTCGTCGAGAGCCTCGGCGACCATATCGCGCACGCCAAAGTTAAGCAGGTAGTTGTCGAGCAGGCGGCCGATCAAAAACTCAATCGAGAAGTAGTACACGCGCTTCTTGCCCTCGGCGGTGACGCGGGCGTCACTCTTGGTGGCAACGGTGCGAGCCTTCTCGGCCACGAGCTTTGCCAGGGCGTTAAAGCGGTCGAGGTCGCTGGCGGCCTCGACGCTCTTGCCGCTGATGCTCATGACGGCATCGCGATAGAGCTCGGTAAACTCCTGCTTGTTGTCGAAGATCTTATTCATACGTTCCTTTCCCCCGGGGATGTTTCTCCCGGAACGGTTATGTCTTGTATCCTACGCCCTCGCGGGGCGGGTGATTACAGCTGTAACGGCTTTGTTACGCATCCTTGGCAGATGGCTTAACAGAAGCAGACTTTGCCTTGGTAGCGCCCTTTTTGGCAGCCGGCTTCTTGGCTGCGGCCTTAGCAGCGGGCTTTGCGGCAGCCTTGGCCTTGGCCTTGGTCGTCGTAGCCTTTGCCTTGGCCGGAGTCTTCTTGGCAGCCGCGGGCTTGGGCTTTACTGAAGACGCACGCTTGCGCGTCGTCTTCTTGGGCTCCTCAACCACGGGCGGCTTGTAGCTGCTGGGGCCGCGGCGCTTAAGCACCACACCTGCCAGGCCGGGTACCTTAATCTCGATAGAGTCCATCTGCCCGTTCCAGGGATAGGGCTCGCTCGAGCAGGTGTAGGGCTCTTCGCCGGCGTATCCGCTGCCGCCAAATTCGGGACGGTCGGAGTCAAAGATGACCTCCCAGTCACCCTCGCGCGGCACGCCCACACGGAAGCTCTCATAGCTTGCCGGGTCAAAGTTGATCAGGATTACCAGGTCGTCGTCGACGTCCTCGCCCTGGCGCACAAAGCTCACGATAGACTGCTTGGAGTTATCCGCGTCGATCCAGGTAAAGCCGTCGTCGGTGTAGCCGCGCTCGTATAGGGCCGGCTCGGCGGTGTACAGGTGGTTGAGCGCCTTGATAAACGCCTGATGGTGCGCATGGGTCTCGTACTGCTCGGTCAGGAACCACTGAATGGACTCGTAGTAGCGCCACTCAATAAACTGTCCAATCTCATTGCCCATAAAGTTGAGCTTGGCACCGGGGTGCGTCATTTGGTAGAAAGCCAGCGTGCGCAGGCCAGCAAACTGGCGCCACCAGTCGCCCGGCATACGACCGATGAGCGAGCACTTGCCGTGCACGACCTCGTCGTGGCTCAGCGGGCAAATGAAGTTCTCGGTAAAGGCGTACATGATGGAGAACGTGAGCAGGCCGTGGTTGCCGGGGCGCCACGGAAAATCGGTCTGCATGTAGTGCAGGGTGTCGTTCATCCAGCCCATGTCCCACTTGTAGTGGAAGCCCAGGCCGCCGTCCTGCGGCGGATAGGTCACGAGCGGCCACGCGGTGGACTCCTCGGCCATCATCATCACGTCGGGGTAGTGTGCCTCAACGGCGCAGTTGACCTGACGGATAAACGCGCTGGCGTCCAGGTCCTCCTCGGTACCGTACTTGTTGAACTTCTTTTGGCCGGGATCGTCGATGCCAAAGTTGAGGTACAGCATGCTGGACACGCCGTCCATGCGAATACCGTCAACGTGGAAGTTCTCGAGCCAGTACAGCACGTTGGAGACCAAGAAGGAGCGGACCTCGCCACGGGCGAAGTCAAACTTATGCGTGCCCCAGTTGGGGTGAATCTCATGCTCAAACAGCATGTGGCCGTTAAAGGTGGCAAGGCCGTGGGAGTCGGCGCAAAAACCGCCGGGCACCCAGTCCATGATCACGCCGATGCCTGCCTCGTGGCATGCATCGATAAAGTGCATGAGCTGCTGCGGGTTGCCGTAGCGCGACGTGGCGGCAAAGTAGCCGGACGTCTGGTAGCCCCAGGAGCCATCGAAAGGATGCTCCATGAGCGGCATGACCTCGATATGCGTATAGCCCATGTCGCGCACGTAGTCCACGAGCTCCACCGACAGGTCATCGTAGGTATAGAACTCGCCGCGCTGCGCGGGGAAGGGATCCATGGGGCCGGGGTAGTTGCCGTACTCGTCGGGCTCGCCCTGCGGCGCGTCGCCGTGGCGCTTCCACGAGCCAATATGCACCTCGTAGATGTTAAGGGGCTGCGACATGTGGTTATGGCTAGCGCGGCGCTTGAGCCATGCGGCGTCGTTCCACTTGTAGCCATCGAGGGTCCACAGCACGCTCGCGGTACCCGGAGGGCACTCGGCCTTAAAGGCGTACGGATCGGCCTTGTAGAGCTTTTCGCCCTCGTTGGTCTCGATGAGATACTTATAGAGCTGACCCTGCTCGGCGCCAGGAATAAAACCTTCCCAAATAGCGCTCGTATGCATGGGCACCAGCGGGTTGGCTTGCTCATCCCAATCGTTAAATTCGCCAATGACGTGAACGCTCTTTACGTCGGGCGCCCAAACGCAAAAACGCCAGCCGCGCGTACGGTTCTGCGTGTCGGGGTGCGCGCCCATCTTTTCCCAGCTGCGCTCCCACGTACCGATGCCAAACAGATAGACATCGTCCTTGGTGAGCTCCGGCGCGTGCGGGGCGGCTTTACGGGTAGTAGGCTTTTTGGTTGCTGGCTTTAGCTTTGTATCGCTCACGTTTGATCCCATCATGACGCGGCAGCATGTTGCCTTGGTGACTAGATGCGAAAGGTCCAAGGCTGCACGAATCGAAGGGACGGCGATAGTTCTATGATTCGTTCCACCTCGCGTGCTCGGTGGAACTTTCGGCAGAAACTACGATAACACCTGTACGTTACTTTTATGAAGGAAAGTGGTTTTAGGGCGGCGTTTAATCGATAAGCGCCATGTTTAGACCACTGGCAGAATTGCCGTGGTAAAACTCTTGACAGTTTTACCAATTAGGGTTTCAAGATTGTTAGTCTGACGTTTGGTAAAACGTTTTTAGCAGGATGTTTACCATTTGACATCGAAAGGTTCGTTTATGTCCCAGACCGCTGCTCCCAATGTCACTTTTATTTTCGATTGCGACGGAACACTGGTTAATAGCACCCCCGTTTGGGCCTATGCTCAGCCCAAGTTATTACACCGCCACGGAGTTGACGTAACGGTCGACGATTTTGCCCAATTTGAGCATTTGTCGCTCGAGGACGAGTGCCAGGCCTACCACGACACCTGGGGCATTGGAGCGAATGGCGAGGAGCTGTATCGCGAACTGAGCGACATTCTGATTGATGGGTACTCCAAGGTGCCGCCGCGCGAGGGCCTGCTTGCATTTTTGGATCAGGCGAAGGCGGCGGGCATTGCCATGTGCGTTGCCACGTCCACGCCAGCCGAACTGGTGCAGTCCGCCCTTGCGGGTGCTGGCCTTGATCGCTATATGGAGTTTATTACCACGACGGGCGAGGCGGGACGCTCCAAGCAGTTCCCCGATGTGTATGAGCTCGCGCTGCGCCGCCTGGAGGAGCGCCATAGGCACAAGTTTGAGCGCGCATGGGTGTTTGAGGACGCCGTTTTTGGCCTTAAGAGCTCTGGCGCCGCGGGCTTTAAGCGTGTAGGCATTTATGATCCGCACGGCCGTATGAAGCGCGACGACGTGCGTGCCAACTGCGAGATCTTTATCGACAGCTATGAGGACCTGGATCTGGCCCGCGTGCTTTCGTTTGAGGGCTAGGCGAGTGCTGTGGCTTGCAAGGTATTAGTGGTCTGCGGCTCGCCCGTGGTGGCGAGCGCGGATCTGTTGCGTAGGCTAGCAGGGGAGTGCGACCACGTTGTCGCCGTGGACCGCGGACTCGACGCGCTGCTGGGCGCCGGCCTGAGCTGCGACGTGTATGTGGGGGATGCCGACACGGTGAGCGACGCAGGCCGTGCGTTGGTCGATGCCGCCACCGACTTTGAAGTTGAACGCCACGACCCCTACAAGGACTATACCGATCTGGCGTTGGCGCTCGATTCCGTCCGCCGTCGATGGCTGGGTGCCGAAGTGGTTGCAACCCGCGCTACGGGAGGCCGTCCTGATATGGCGCTTTCCGTACTGGGGCTGCTCGCGGGTTACGAGGATGCCCCTGTCTGGATTGTCGAGGACAAGGTGGTCGCTCGCTTCCTTCGCACAGGCGAATCGTGGACCATCGAGGGCGCCGAAGGCAAGACGTTCTCCATCATCGCCATAGCCCCCAACACCAAGGTAAGCGAACACGGCTTAGAATGGGAGCTAGACCACAGCCCCCTGGGCCTGTTGGCCGACACGGGTATCAGCAACGTCGTCAGGTCAACAGCCACGATCCAAGTCCATACCGGCACCGCCATTGCTTACCTATATCAATAGGCATTTAGAATCTGACCCAAAATAGTCCTTGCACGCCGTGCCAACTTCCCCTATAGTATCTCCACGTCATGGGGGCGTAGCTCAGCTGGGAGAGCGCTTGACTGGCAGTCAAGAGGTCAGGGGTTCGATCCCCCTCGTCTCCACCATCGTGAATGTTAAGGCCTTCGGTATTCCGAAGGCCTTTTTTCATGTCAAAATACCTCGCACCATAAACCCATACCCACATCAACAAAAAGTTGCACAATTTATTTCCCATGTCTGTACATAGTTTGTTGTCCATACGCAATTACCAGTGCAGCTCGCTGCTCCAGTTGGGCTTCAGGAACGCTCTCAATTATTTCAAGCACCACAATAACCTGCGCCAACGTGAACAACATCCCAAAACAACCCCCTTAAGCACGTCAAATGAACGATATGTTGTCCAACGCAGCCCAAATCAGTTTCACTAACAGCTTGTGCTAGGATACCTAACGTTACATGAGTTCAACTGTGCTCACGGCTCCAGCAAGTCACAAAGCGCAGGGTCGATCAGCATCCGGCCGTAACGGCGGTGTTAGAAAAACCACGAGCTCCAATATCGATTGCCATGCACGTTTTGTACTTGCTTTTGCGGCTAATTAATTAGTTCGCTTTAGGAAGTGCAATAAGTTGATTTGGCAAACCACAGCAGTCCAACAGCTGTTTGCGTGCGGTCCAGTTTCGTACCTGCTTGACTGGCTCGCACGCAGCCAACTGGGACGCGGTCATTTTGCGATATACGTCCGCGCCTCTAGCAACTGCATTTGTACATACCGTTCACGGTGGGGCAGAGCCACGTGCTTGTCTGACTGGGCTCAGGGTTTGAATATGGAGCGTCTACGCGCAAAGCGCCCTGGCGAAGCCATACCCAAACCCCGTGAGCCACACGTAAGACAGCAAGGGGGTGGTGCTCGTGTGGTATGTGATCCAGGTCATTAACGGTCGCGAAGACGTAATGCGCGAGCGCATCGAGCGTATGGTACCGGCGAGCGCCATGCAGGAACTCTTTTATCCCCAATATCAAACCGAGATTAAGGTACACGGCGAATGGGTCAACACGACCAAGCCTCTGTTCCCCGGTTATCTCATCTGCGATACGTCAGACCCTCGCACCGTGCAACAGTATCTGCTGCGCATGGACGACTTTGCCCGGGTGCTTGCCCAGGACGGTCAGTTTGTGCCGCTGGCAAAAGAAGAGGCCCAACTCATAAGCAGCTTTACGCATAGGGGAGACCGCGTAGTGCCCATGAGTGAGGCCCTAAAAAACGGCGACCAGGTCGTAGTAACGGCTGGTCCACTGCTGGGCCACGAAGGCCTCATCAAAACCATTAATAGACGCAAGTGCACTGCTTATTTGGAGCTCGACCTGTGCGGCCGGCGCGTAACCACCCGCGTTGGCCTTGCCGTTCTTTCAAACGAGCAGCGCGTCATGCGCAACTTTAAAAAGGCGATCGCCTAGCTGCAGACGGTCGCTACACAGAACAGGGAGGATCCCCGACCCGGGGACGAAGTGTTGGAAGAGAACGTGTCGGATAAAACTGAATATATAACTGATGTTCCTTGTGGTACGTCAATGATCGGTCAAGTCATTGATCGGCAGGATGGCTCTCATGCTCCTGTGGCGACGGAATTTCCGCCTCCCGTCGAGAACCCTGCTCCGGCGCAAGGTTTCGTAGCGACAGGAAGCTATAAGGCACCCGCTGCCGATCCCAATGCTGCTGCTCCCAAGAAAGGTGGGCCAGGCTACTTTGCCTTCAAGCGAGCCTTTGACATCGTGTTCTCTGCTGGCGTCTGTGTGGTATTGGCTATCCCCGTCGTAGCCGCATGCATCGCCATAGAGATTGACTCTCCCGGCATGCCGTTTTTTCGCCAAAAGCGAGTCGGTAAGGGCGGCAAGCCTATCTATATCTTCAAACTCCGAACCATGGTCTCTGATGCTCACGAGCATCCTGAGAAGTACATGACTCCCGAGCAGTTGGCGCAATGGCAGCGCGAACAAAAGGTTGACGATGACCCTCGCATTACGCGCGTTGGTCGTTTTCTACGTCACACTTCGCTCGACGAATTGCCGCAGTTCATCAACGTTCTTATAGGGGATTTATCCGTTATTGGACCAAGGCCTGTGACGCTCGAAGAAACCTACGAGTACGGTGACGCTCGCGACGAAGTTCTTGCTTGTAAGCCGGGCATTACTGGCTGGTGGGCCGCAACGGATCGTAATGACTCGACTTGGGGGAGTGGTCAGCGACAGGCCCGTGAACTCTTCTACGTTCGTCATCAGTCGCTTGGACTTGACGCCCGCGTGTTCGTCAAAACGTTCAAGGCGATGAGGAGGGGAAAATAATAATGCAATACCCTGCCTATACTGTACTTATGAGCCTGTATGCTAAGGAGCGCCCAGAGTACCTTAAAGAGTCGATTGACAGCATGCTTGCTCAGACCGTGCCGCCGACTGAAATTGTCATGGTCAAAGATGGTCCATTGACGGACGAACTGGAAGCCGTGCTTCTGGATTATGACTCCGCACACCCCAAATTGTTCAACTTCGTTTCGTACGCTAAGAACCGCGGTCTCGGATATGCCCTGCAGCAGGGCATGCTCGCCTGCTCCAACGAGATTGTCGCTCGCATGGACACCGATGACGTTGCCCGACCCGACCGCATGGAGAAGCAGCTCGCCGCCCTAGATGGCGGTCTCGACATGGTCGGCAGCGATGTTTCCGAGTTCATTGATTCGCCCGACAAGCCCGTAGCCACAACCGAACTACCTAAAGGCTTAGATGCAATCCTTGCCTACTCCAAGAGACGCAATCCCTTTCGTCACCCTCCCATGACGTTTAGAAAGTCAAAGGTGATGGAAGCGGGCAACTACAGTTCAGACTTCCTCTATTTTGAGGACTGGGACCTCTTCAACAGAATGCTCGCGTGCGGCTGCCGTGCGGACAATTTGGGTGAGCCCTTAGTTGCCATGCGCGTAAGCGAGGACTTCTACGCCCGCAGGGGCGGAGTTCAGTACCTCAAGTACGCCAAGGCCTTCAAGAGAGCGCAGGTAGAGCGGGGCTATTTCACTGAACGCGACTATGTCTGCTCATATGTGCCGCACGCGCTGGTCTGCCTTATGCCCAATTCGCTGAGGTCGCTGATCTATCGAATTCTTCTACGGAGGGCGTAGCAAAATGGCTTCCGAAGTCGATTACCCTCTGGTAAGCATTATCGTCCCCATGTACAACGTGGGGAAGTTCGCACTTCCTTGTGTGAGGTCGCTGCTCAGTCAGACGTATCCGAACATCGAGATTCTTATCGTGGACGACGGCTGCACAGATAATACTATAGATTTGATTGAAGACACCGTCGGAGACGACCCACGCGTTGTGATTCACCATAAGGAGAACGGGGGTCTCTCTTCCGCTCGCAATTATGGCACGCAACGATGCCGCGGCAACTATCTCATGTATGTTGACGGAGACGACCTCATCGACCCGCGAACCATTGAGCTTATGGTTGAAGCTGCCCTGAAATACCAGGTGACTCTTGTTGCAGGGTCTTTCGCCAAGACGCCCCTTCTCGAGAACTACGAGATTGAGCAGGCTGCTGAGTTCAAGGTGGAGTCCGGTGCTGAGCGTTTTAGGAAGCTGCTTTTATTCAACGGGGAGAGTGGCTCAGCGTGCGGCAAGCTCTTCGCCCGGTCCCTGATCCCTTGCCTTGCCTTTCCCGAGGGGCAGCTTTTCGAAGACATGGGCGTGATCGCCTCTATCTGTTCGCGTGTCGGGGAGATTGCCTTTTCTGATGCTCCTTTCTACGCGTATGTAACGAGACCCGGCTCCATCACCACGTTTAAGAAGCAGGGCCCCAAGCACGCGCAAGACATGGATGAGACTATCGAGACCGTGCGACTAATTGCCGGGAGCGGCTTTAAAGACGAGTTTGAGTGCTTTCGAGCTTACTGTACGCTGCGCGTCGCTATGCGCGTCGACCTTGATGCCTTTGGCGACAGGGCTGAAGGGCGGTCGTATCTGAAGCGTGCTCGCGAGCTTGTGGGGCGAGCTTCACGGAGCCCTTTGGCGTCCCGTACCTGGAGGCTGCGGTGCATGCTCTTCGCGATCTCCCCAAAGGCGCACAACGCCTTCTACGCCTTCTACGCCGCAGTCTCGGGCAAAGCAATTGGATAAACCCCAAGAAATTAAGGGTTGATAAGGTGAGATTTTGTGCAATCGTTCCCGAATGCAACGTCGAGAACTTTTTTGGCGAGTGCTTGGCTAGCATCGCACGTCAGGACCACTTTGAGTACGAGGTCGTCATTGTCGACGACGGATCGACTAACGGCATCTCTGAGGGCTATGTACAACTTGCTGAGCAGGTGCAGTGATGCAGATCTATCTAGTTGCGTTTGCATTCCATATTGCTTTGCTTTATCTCTCAGCGCGCATCGGTGATAAGCGAGTTGGGCTTGTCCTCGCGATAATATCGGTTCTGCCCCTTTGTGTAGTGGCGGGTGCTAGAGATATAACCGTTGGAACAGATACTTCGGCATATCCTCTAAGCTGTTTTAATGCGTCTCAAGTTTATTCGCCTATAGGAGCCCTCGGCGCTTGCTCGGATCAAGAGCCGATTTTTGTGCTTTTATTCTGGTTTCTAGGGAGATTGACTGGCGATTTCAACGCAGTGCTTTTCTTCTGTGAGGTAATTATTTTTCTTCCTTATGTTCTGGTTGCAAAAAAACAATTTCCTCAAGGGTATCCTGTCATCGGATTCTTTCTTTGTTTCATTGTCTTTGGATACACGCTAAACATACTCAGGCAGTGCCTAGCCACAAGCATGCTCGTCTTGATGGTTTATGAGCTGATTCACGGGAAAAATCTACCTGCTTTTGTTTTTTTGGCGATTGCCGTTGGTTTTCATAAGATGTCAATTGTGGGCATTTTTGTTTGGGTTATCTACATTGCTTGTTGCGAGAGCAGGGGTGTTCGCTCATCCAAAACTCTTGCTATGTTGTTTTGCTTCGGCATTGCCGTCTGTGCTGTCAGTGCAGTTTTGATTGGGCCAGATTTAATGGATCTGGTCTCGTCCTTTACGTCGTCATATTCGTTTCAAGTGAAACATGCTGGAATGGGTTCACTGAACAATACGATGTTAATTTACCTGCTTTTTTGTATGATTATGTTGTTTTTGGGCCATAAAAGTTCAATGGGACCTGCTAATCGGGAGATGCTTAATTTTTACATCTGCTGCGGCGTATCCTCGGCTGTGTTCGCTCAGTTTGCAAGCATAAGTCCCGAGTTGATTAGACTCAGTTTCCCATTTCTTTTTATCTCGGGATTCCTCTATCCATTTTTATCGGAGAACCTTGGTAACGAGCGTTTGCTATCCGGGGTACTTGCAATTACTTTTTGCGTGCTCTATTTCGCTATCACATTCGTATTTGGCGGCAGCTGCAATCTTTTCCCGTATTCCTCAGCGCTTTTAGGAGTCTTTTATGCTTGATGAGAAGCCCGATATTTCCATTATCGTGCCTGTCTACAATACCGAAAGCTTCCTACCAGCCTGCTTGGAGTCTATTGATGCCCAAGGGCGAGGAGCGTATGAGGTTATCCTTGTTGACGATGGCTCAGCTGATGGGTCACCTAAGATATGTGACGATTATTGCAAAGGGAACAAAAAGGCCTTCGTAATCCACAAGGATAACGAAGGCTTATTAGCCGCGCGGCGGGACGGCCTTCGTAGGGCGAAGGGGCGCTATGTCCTCGCTCTTGATTCTGACGATTGTCTTCTGGCGGGATGTCTCAAGAAAGTCTGCTCTGCCATCACATCGTCAAATGCGGATATCATTTCTTTCGATTTCACCATGAAACTAGATCCTGTTCGGCCATCGTTGAAGGCCTGCATTTCTCCTGGGATACATGTTGGCGGAGATTTTGATGCCATTAGAAGTATGTTATGCGGCTGCGATTTCAACAGCGTTTGGAATAAGGTTATTCGCACCGATTTGTTCCCTGGATATGATTGGTATACAAACCGGATTGGCCTTATGCACGGAGAGGACCTTTGTCAGCTGCTTCCCGTCTTCGATAAGGCGCGTAGCCTCTTTCATATTGATGAGCCCCTCTATTATTACCGACAGCATGACTCTAACAGTACGAAAGTATTCCAAGAAAAGCAGGTGGCCGATTGGGGCCGAGTGTGCGATGAAATGCTTCAGTACGCGGCAAGATGGTCGAAAAGCGCGCATCTAAATGCAAGGCGCGGCATTTGTCAGCATTATTGCGATCTCGATGAGATCCTGTGGCGTTGCGATCTGGATGATGAGGCAAAAAATACATTCGATAAAATGATCAAACTTGAGTATCGTAAGCGCGTTAGCGGCTTCCCCGATTTAGTTCATAGCATGGTTTTGTCGAATAACGTCATTGTTTCTTCAACTTCCCGCAAGGCGCTTGGCGTTTTCAAGGCTATTCGGCGGAGTTCTATATAGTACGCCTTGCATCTTTATTGCCTTCTTTCTGCGGGGCTATTGCATTTAGGTATTTCATCCCCCCCTTCAAGTCCATTGGAGTTGCGAAATTGCGGTTTGGGGGTGCGGACAGAAAGTTGGACCGCGGGGCGGTCCGGACTGGAGGTTCGCATGTACAGCAGGGAGAAGGTCGAGCTCTTCCTCCTGGCGACGGAGGACGGCATGGGGCCGACCGCCGCCGCGA